>DATHVL010000149.1:0-3183 GCA_035461325.1 Pyrinomonadaceae bacterium | reverse complement strand
GGATTTAGCTCGATCGACTTAGTCATGTCCGCGACGGCCTTAGCTAGATCGCCTACATAATACTGAACGATCCCCCGGTTAAGGTAAGCGTCAGAAAGCATTGCCGGCGGGGGTTCGCCGCTATCGATGAACTTATTAAGGTCGGGAAGGGCCTTATCGAAACTTTGCATCGCCGTGTAGGCAACGGCTCGGTTGTAGTACGCCTGCGTTTGCTGCGGATCAAGTTCGATCGCTTTGGTGTAATCTGCGATCGCCTTGTCGCGGTCCTGCTTGTCGTTGTAGGCGACACCGCGATTGATGTAAGCGTTAATGTGGTCCGGTTTTAGTTCGATCGCTTTACTGTAGTCGCGAATTGCCCCATCTGCATCGCCGCGCGCCTTCAGCAGATTTGCCCGGTTGACGTAGAAGTTAGGGTTAGCCCCGTCGAGTTCGATCGCTTTATTGTAATCAGCGAGGGCCGGATCGTCATTGCCGATCTCGCGGTATGCTATCGCACGATTGTTATGGCCCTCCGCTGTCATCTGGGGGGTCTTTCCACCGGTTTTTAAGTAAACATCGTAGTACGAGATCGCTTTCTTGTGGTCGCCTTTGTTTTGATGGGCGAGGCCGAGATTGTAGTTGATCTCGTTGTTGCCCTTGTCGGCCTTCAAAGCCTTTTCGAGTTCTGCTATTCGGCAGTCGTGATCGGTTTCAGCACATTTGGATTCTTGCGCCGCGACTCCGGCCGCGAACACAGCCAGAAGCAGAGCAAATGCAACAATATCGGCTATGGTTTTATTCATTTCGTTCCCCTTTTTCGTCAAAACAATGTCTATTTAGGATATGCGTCACGGCAATCGTTTTCAAGTGGACGCTACTCACGATGAGTGCTCTAACCTGATATCTATCGAACGAAAAGTTCGCGTTAAGGGTGCGGCAATAATCCGTTATCTATTCTGTTGGGAGTAAATTTATGAGCACAACATCTTTTTCAACCGCGCCGGCCGAAAAGGCGATCCCGCCCGGTGCACAGCTTATGCAGGTCGTGGCATCTGCCTTCGTTTCACAGAGCACCTACGTCGCAGCGAAGCTTGGTATAGCAGACCTTTTGGCTGATGGGCCAAAGAGCGCCGAGTTCCTGGCAGTAGCGACCTCCACCCACGAAGCGGCGCTTTACCGGACCCTCCGTGCTATTGCGAGTGTCGGCATTTTTACCGAGGTCGAGCCGCGTGTTTTTGCTAACACACCGATGAGCGATACGCTGAAAAGCGATCACCCCGCAAGCACACGTGAGCTGACTATTTGGATGGGCGAACCGGATCACTGGAACGTGTACGGACAGCTTATGTATAGTGTCAAGACCGGCAAACCGGCTTGGGACAAAGTATTTGGCGAACCCGTTTTCGATACCTTGTTCGAAAAGGACAGGGAGCTCGGCGAGATCTTTAACAGGGCGATGACCTCGCTTTCTAACCTGACCATCCCCGCGATCATCGACGCATATGATTTTTCCGGAGCGAATACGATCGCTGACATTGCGGGAGGTTACGGGCATTTACTCGGTGCGATCCTGCAGGCGAATCCGGGAGTTAACGGCGTGCTGTTTGAGATACCTCAAGTTCTCGAAGGCGCGCCGGCGATGATGGAACGCTACGGCGTGTCAGATCGTGTCGAGTACGTAACGGGCGACTTTACCGAGTCGATCCCGGTCGAGGCTGACATCTATTTTATGAAGCACATAATTCATGACTGGTATGACGATAAGAATGTGCGGATCCTCGAAAACATCAGAAACTCAATGCCCGAAGATGCGAAAGTCTTGATCATCGATACCATTATTCCGGAAGGCGACGAACCGCATGTCGGCAAGATCATGGATATCGAAATGCTCCTCGCGCCGGGCGGTATGGAGCGAACACCCGCGGAGTTTGAGGCTCTTCTCGACAAGGCAGGATTCAAAATGGTGCGGATAATTCCTACCGAAAGCCCGGTTGGTATCGTAGAGGCTGTAAAGAAATAAAGGTCTTTACAATTGAATCGAATGGCTGCGGCGGAGGTCGCGGCCATTTTTCGTTTGATATTAACCCCCCGGCATTTTCGCGTATAGAGCTAGGTGTTCTCACTAACCCTTAAGAAGATTCGGTGAACAAAATGAAAGTTATCTCAGTTCGGATATTTACCGCTCTACAACTGCTTATGCTCGCGGCGGGAACTCTACCGCCGGCAGTGGCTCAGCGAGCGACTGCGGCAAAGACTAAAACCGCGGCGGCAGGTAAGTGCTCAGGTGCCTGGACCGGTACCGTTAGTTATAAGAGAACGCAGTCTATGTCTGACAGCAAGACTGTCCCGCGCGTTTCGGGGCGCGGTGAGGACTCGAAACGTTTTGAGATGAAGTACGACTACGCTGCTAAGGTCAGCGTAGTGGAATCGCCGGAGATGAACGGTTCGAGTATCGCACGTGGAAATGTGACGCATGAACTTACTTCGAGCGATTCGACGAAGGCTGTTGAAAAGAACTCCTGCGACCGTGGAAAGACGTGGCGCGACATGACGGGGACCTTCACTTCCCAAACATCCACAACGGGAAATGAAGCGGTCGAGGCGAACGTAAATGTCGGGGTGAACTCGGACGGCACCTATGCGGTCAGTATCGGACTGCCGCCGATACGGGGCCAGGTAACAGGAAAAGAGACTTCAACATTCAGCGGGCAGTGTACGCCCAAGGAAGGCAAGAATATTACACTTCCGCCCACCCCGACCAGTATTGAGGGGAACTCACTGACAAGCGATGGTACACATCGCATCAGCGAGGCAGATCCAAACCGGATCAGCGGAAGCTATACGCGTACCTGGCAGAACGTAACGGAGACAATCACCTGGAATTTGCAGAAATGCGGCGCACCGTTAAGACTGATCGATCTTAAATTCGAGGAAATGCAGTTTCCCGATTGGAACAAGTGGGCGGAGGTCGTCGAACAGAAAGGGACCACCGACGGGAATTTGGTGAAGATCAAGGCCAAGGTCCTGAATGCGTCAGGCGAAACCAAATATGCAGATATCAAACTGAAAGAAACTTATAAAGGTGATAAGTGGAACGGTGCTCGGCCTGATGCCGAACTAGAAGATTTGACGGCATCGGTTAGGGTCGAAGCGGGCGAAGAGCGGGAAGTGGAATTCGTTTGGGATTCATCGGGTTATGCGTGG
>DATHVL010000148.1:0-4206 GCA_035461325.1 Pyrinomonadaceae bacterium | reverse complement strand
TTTCAACGCGGAGCCGATACAGGCGGACAGCCAGCCGACAATAGCCCCTCAGGGCGTCCTGTGGGCCCGGCACCAGCATACGTTTGCCGGGGTTGCCGATTGGGAAGAGAACCGGCGGCGGTATTATCAGATGCTTTACTTTCAGGGTCGCGACGGCGACTGGCTAAAGAGTGCCCTTACTCGCTGCCGAGACATCGAGGCCTGCATGGCACTATTCGGGTGGGACCGCTTCAATGCGACGCTTTCGGCCGCATCGCGTCCCCTGACCATCGAAGAGATCGATGAAGAGGTCGAGGCCTTTCGGGCGTTCCGTGAGACGTTCGACGAAACGCTCGCCTACGACCCCGTTCTGAACTACGCTGTTTGTCGCATCGACACCGAGTTGCCCGCCGAGTTCCTATCGAGGTGGTACGAGCTTGGCGAGCCTGAATTGCACGGCAGCTATGTGCTTACTCCGCTGACGCCCAAATAAAAAAACCGCCGGACGAATCCGGCGGCCAATTTTATTACTATTAAAATATAAGTTCTAGTCTTTCTTAGGCTGCGAGAAGGTCATTCGAGGTTTCAGCGAAAACTCGGCGTCCGTTCAACGCGTCATCGATTATCTCCCTGACCGCCGAAGCGTCCGGGTTTACATCCATTCGGGCACAAGCCCTCATATGGCGAATGATCCCCTCTGCGGCGATCTCCATCGCATCGCCCGTCAATTTTGCAAAACGGCGGGCTTGAATATGATCGATCTGCAGGATTCGGTCCTGCAAAGTCATAGGTTTAGCAGCTGCCACTTTCAATTCTCCTTCTATTTTGTATTTTACTATCTCCACTTGTTTATCACGCTGCTGCAAACAAAATTCCCTTGGAATAGACCGATTTCCCGGCATATTCCCCGTGTTCATTAGTTGAAAATATCAACCTAACAGTTGCAGAATTTCTAGGGGGTTAATGTCGCTCTCAGCGTTGTAATAAAATGGTAACAAAAGACATTACATTTGTCACCATTTTTTTTCGCGGGACTAATTTTGCAGTAAACGAAAAGGCCGGGGACCCTGTTTACGGGCACCCGGCCGTTGTATTCGATCGCTTTCCGCGATCAAACGCACGCTCTATTAGCTGACAGCGTCTTTCATTGCCTTGCCAAGCCGAAACTTAACGGTGGTCTTCTGCGGGATCTGGATGACGGCGCCCGTTGCGGGATTGCGGCCTTCGCGGGCCTTTCGGGTTGCTTTTACCAGTTTACCAAAGCCGGGCAGCGTAAATTCGCCGTTCTTCTTGACTTCGTTAGTGGCGAGTTCCGCCAGTGAATCGAAAAGCCCCTTGACGTCCGTTTTCTTTAATCCGGACGAATCGGCCAAGCTGTTAATGATCTCCGTTTGTGTCATTCGAGCCATAGTGTGATTTAACCTCCAAGGTTTTGTGAAATTATAAGATTTTGAACTAACAGTTGATTTGTGCCTGCGAAAAGGATTGCAACGACGGGCAAAGATTTTGTTTTTTGAGACAGCCTGATGGTCGGGGCGGCAAGATTCGAACTTGCGGCCTCACGGTCCCAAACCGTGCGCACTACCAGGCTGTGCTACGCCCCGTTGTTTCATCTAAGAAACGGTTCCAAGTGTCGAATTTTACAGGGCGAAACAGCTTTGGTCAAGTCAAATCCCGATAAAATCGGGCAATTCGCGGATAATTGTTTCCAAGGCACGGGCCCGGTGGCTGATCCTCGCCTTCACTTCCGCGGACAATTCGCCGAAAGTTCGATCAAACCCGTCAGGTATAAATATCGGATCATAGCCGAAACCGCCCTCGCCCCGCGGGGCATCGGCGATCACACCCCTGCACTCGCCAAACGACACCGGCCCATGCCGGCCGTCCGGGTGAGCCAGTGCCATTACGCAAACGAATCTCGCACCGCGGCCGCTCTCTTCTATGCCGGTTAGTTCGTCAAGGAGCATCTGCATCTTTTCGCCGTAACCCGTTTCTCCGCCGTATCTTGCGGAGTGCACACCCGGCCGCCCGCCAAGTGCGGACACTTCCAATCCGGAATCATCCGCCAGCGTAGGCAGCCCCGTTACCTTGGCATATTCGCGTGCCTTAAGCACCGCGTTTTCTTCAAAGGTCGCTCCGGTTTCTTCAACTTCGAGGCTGCAATTGACCTCCCAAAGGCCCACCGCACTAAGGCCGTTACCCGCCAATCGGGCAGAGATCTCGGCGATCTTTCCGGCATTTCGCGTGGCGATCAGTAGCTTCGGCATAAGTCGGACAAGAGGTTCCGCGCTCGGGAAAGGCATATTTTAATTGCGCCGGGCACTCGGTTCAAGGTATAAATAATATGGCTGTTTTTAGTGCCGCCTGTTCACACCTCACGCTGAAAACCAATGAGAACCGACCCGCAGTCCTCCGCCGTTCAGCCTCCAGCGCCGTTCGCGGACACTGTGTACACAAATGAATTGCTCGAACGCCGCAGCCGGCGATACTCCGGTATGACGGCCGAGCAGATGCTCTTCGACCTGGCAGCATGGTACGGCGGGCTGGTCTGTTTTTTGGATATACACGATCGGGCGCTTGCTGAGCCTGAAAAGCCGCAGACCGTAACGCGTGACCGCAGCACCGAGTTTTTCCTTGTCCATGCGGGCATTACCCGCATCGCCGAATTGATCGATCACATTCGCTCGTTCGACCTGGTACCGGTTGAAGCAACTTTGCCCGGCATCGAGGCACAGATCCGCGAGTTGTCGGGCGTGACCGCCGAGTATGCACTTTTACTGCCGGGGCTTACAAAAGGCAAACCGGGATTTGCCGAGTGGCGTTCTTTTCGAGAGATGCTTCGGCATCGGCTAACCGAACTCGCCATCGCCGACAATTTTGACCGCATGCTCGGGCAGAGCGGCCTCGAGTTCTTGCCCGAGCGGTTCCGATCGCTGACCACCGATAATGCGCTCTCCGCGATCGAACTCGCCGCGGTCACCTCCGTCGCCGAACGCCTCGGCCGCGTTATGGGCACGCTGCGGATCGTTGGCGAAATGCTCAAAGCGGACGAACCGCTCAAGAGCGGCGTTCTGATCTTCTGCGGCATATATGTCCAGATGCGGTCTCTGATCGACCACATAAACAATCTTCTGACGCGTTTTCCCGATGATCAGACCGAGGTGTTTGGGCTCTTGGACGGCACATCTTACATAGCGTCGCTCGAGGTAAAAAAGGCGTACTTCCAGGAGTTGACGGGCATCGTTGCGCTCCGTCCCGCACCCGCCATCTATGCTCGATTTGAGACCGCGTACTCGCTGCTCAATGACAGTATGCGGCAGATGGTGACGAGCTTTGCCAAGTTATTTGACCCTGAGATCGATTCCGCAGCCCTCTTCCCGGTCTTTAACGAAAAGCTTGAGCAGTCGCTGAAGCTCCGTTCGTCGCTGGCAAGCGTGCTAAGAACGGTGCAGGCCTCGGAAAAGCAGCCCGACGCCGCCGAGATGAAGGCTCTCGATGCGGGCCTGGGCGAATTCCTGAACGACAACATCCCTGCTCTTTATTACAAGGACCGCGAGTCTTTCCGACGATTTTCCGAACAGATCGCAACCGCCGACGATAAAAAAGATCTCGTCCCCATACTTCACCGCTTCGCAGCATACCTCGAGACACTGCTCCGGCAGGTGAATATGCGTTCGGTCCTGGCCGGCCACCCTTTTGAAGAGGGCCCGATCCGCCCGGATCCGGATATGGAATAGTCATTGAGACCGCAAAATGCCGAGCGGTTTCTTGAGCAGCACATCAAAGTTTGATACAACCCCGACCGTCAGCACCACAAGGGCCGTCACGGCCGCACCCGTCATCGTTAAAACCGGGTCAAATTCCCACTCAATACTCAATACATAGGCGCTCATCGCATAAGAAAGGGCGGCGGCAAACGCAGCGCCGATTATGCCGGAAAGGATCCCCAATAAGCCGTATTCGGTGACCAGAATGGCAGCCAAGGCCTTTCGGTCCGCGCCTAGCGTCTTTAATATCGCATTTTCGTAAACACGCTGCGATTTCGTAAGCGCAACCGAACCGATCAGGATCAGCAGCCCGCTTAGGATCACAAAGCTGCCCACGAAGGTCACAGCGATCACAAAGTTGTTCACGAGCTGCTGTACCGTTTCGACAATGTCGGCGACGTCAAACACCTGGACATTCGGGTACGCCCCGATCACATCACGCTGTAGCCGCTGGCGGTCT
>DATHVL010000147.1:0-1983 GCA_035461325.1 Pyrinomonadaceae bacterium | reverse complement strand
CAAAGAACATCAAAAACTAAACGCGCTCCTTGGCGTACTACACACAGTTTAGGATCCATTATGCGAAAATGCTTTAGCACATTTACGGCTGTTGCGATGATGCTGTTCCTCGGCATCCACGCTGCTGCCCAACTCAAGGTTGCTCCGCTCGAGTTAAAGGAACGAACTCTAGCCAACGGAATGCGGATCGTCTCGCACCGGGACACGTCGACCCCCACCGTCTCGATACACGTGTGGTATGACGTGGGCGGCAAGAACGACCCCCCGGGCCGGTCAGGTTTCGCGCATATGTTTGAGCACATGATGTTCAAGGCGACGAAACATATGCCGAATGAGACCTTCGACCGTTTGACCGAGGATGTCGGCGGCTTTAATAACGCGTCGACCTGGCCCGACTTTACCAATTATTACGAAGTCGTTCCGTCTAACCACCTCGAGCGAATACTATGGGCGGAGGCTGATCGAATGATCAATCTTAATGTTGACGAGGCGAGTTTTTCCTCGGAGCGTGAGGTCGTGAAGGAAGAGTATCGACAGGGTGTGCTGGCGCCGCCTTATGGTAAGTTTTTCTGGCTGATGGATGAGCTTTCTTTTCAAAAGCATCCGTACAAGCGGGGAGTGATCGGGAATCTCGATGAGCTGAGCGCCGCGTCGCCTGCTGACGCTGAGAAATTTTACAAGACGTTTTACCGGCCCGATAATGCCGTGCTGATCGTTGTCGGGGACTTCGATCAAAAGCAGTTCGATGCGTGGGTGGATAAATATTTCGGTACGATCAAGCGTCCGGAGGGCGAGATCCCTCGCGTGACAGTCGAAGAACCGGAATGGACAAAAGAGCGCCGCTATAGCGAATTCGGCCCCAGGGTGCCGTTTCCCGCGACAGCTTTGATCTACCGGGCACCGAAGACGACCAGCCCCGACATCCCGGCGATCCGGCTGGCGGCGTCGATCCTTTCCGGAGGCGAGAGTTCGCGGCTTTATCAGGCGCTCGTACGCGATCAGGAGATAGCTCAGCAGGCGAGTATGGACCTTGAGCTGAATACCGAAGGCGGGCGGATGTCGCTACTCGCGATCGGTTCGCAGAAGGGTACGTCTGAGTCGTTGGAGAAGGCTCTTCTTGCTGAGTTGAAAAAGATCCAGGACGGCGGCGTTACCGCTAAAGAGCTTGAGAAGGCGAAGAATCAGTTGATCTCGCGTGCGATACGTGCCCGCGAAACGAATGACGGAAAAGCGATCGCGATCGAGCGGGCCGTTGCATATCAGGGCGATCCGAATGCCGTGAACCGTGAGGTGCAAGCCCTGCAGTCGGTGACAGCGGCCGATATTCAGCGAATAATGAAACATTACTTTAAGGACAACAACCGGGTCGTGCTCTATTACAACCAGGAAAAAGAAGCGGAGGCCGAAAGCAATGAATAGATCTCTCATTATGATATTTCGAACGGCCCTGAGTGTTTGTTTGGTGATCGCGGCGACGGTCGCTGTTTTTGGGCAAGAGGGGATCCCGAAACCGGGCCCTGAGCGCACCGTTTCTATTCCCGCGGTTAAGGAGACAAAGCTTAAGAACGGCCTGACAGTTGCCGTGGTTGAAAAGCGGAACGTTCCGATCGTAACTGTGCAGCTGTTGATCCCGGCCGGTTCTTCGCTTGAGGAGATGGAAACTGCGGGGCTTGCGGACATCACGGCCGCTATGCTGACCAAGGGAACGAAGTCTCGGTCGGCGACGCAGATCGCGGAGGAGATGGAGTTTCTCGGCGGGTCGATCAATTCCGGGGCCGGATGGAACAATTCGTCGGTGACCATTTCGGTCACGTCGGATAAGTTGGACCAGGCGATGGCGATTCTTGCCGACGTGGCCCTGAACCCGACCTTTCCGCAGGACGAGCTGGATCTCTTGAAGTCACAAGCGGTGGACGGGCTAACATATAACATGACGCAGCCGGGGTTTCTTTCGAGCTACGTGGCGAGCGTTTACTCGCTGGG
>DATHVL010000146.1:0-4213 GCA_035461325.1 Pyrinomonadaceae bacterium | reverse complement strand
CGCGGCCGGACCGTTTCGGTCTCGCCTGCATTTTCATCGTTAGCCGTCGGTTCCGTGTTGGGCACGACCCGTTTCCTGGTCGGGACCGTAATAACGATCGGTTCAAAAAGCGGGCGGTCGGCCGTCGGGGTAGGTTCATTTAGGGCATCTATTCGCGGCTGTTCCGGTTCGGGTTGAATTGCCTTGGCCTCGTCGGCATTTGCGGGCTCCGGTTCGGTTGCGAGTTCGACATCCTCCTCATCAACTGGTTCGGGAATGGCTTCTTCTATCAACTGCGCTTCAACGGGAGCCTCGACTGCCGGGATATCCTTTTCAGGAATCTCTTCCGTCACGACCTCTTCATCCGTGATCAGCTCGTCCGGCCGGGGTGCAAACGCGTCTTCTTCCTCTAACAGAAGGCGGGCGGCCTCTTCATCCGTTGGCTCGGCGGAAACAACCTCTTCATCTTCCTCGATCTTTTCGAACGGATCTACAGTTATTTCATCGTGGGCTACCACCTCGTCGATGACCGCCGGCTCCGGCTGGATTACCGCGGAATCATCATCAGTCTGAGGAGGATCCGCGACGGGAGGATCCGATTCTTCGATAACGATCGGCGCATCGACCTGCGGCTCCGGCTCGCCTACCTCGACAGGTTCGTCCGTTTGGATCGGCTCATCAGTAGGAGTTTCCGCGATCAACGTGGGTTCCGCCTCGGGGAGCCCGGCAGCTACCGGCTCAACCGTCTCATCATCGGCCGGTTCTTCTTTCACCGCCTCCGGTTCCGGAACAGCGGCCGCAACGATAGTCTCGGGCGACGCAACGCCCCCGGGCGCCGGGCCGACCTTCGCCTCGAGCCCGTCGATGCTGCCGTTTACGCGACGATAAAGCCCCTCGATCGCAATGTATTGAAACGAATCCGCACGTGCCCTGTCATAGGCACTTATATACTGATCAAGGGCCTCCTGCTCCTTGCCCTCGGCCAGCAGCAGGTCGCCCAGCCGCCACTTGCTTGAACGCCACCAGGCACTATCGGGCGGCAGCACACTGACGGCCCGGCGCAGCCGAACCGCAGCGTTCTCCGTATCGCCCGTCTCCAAAAACGCCCTGGCCGTAAGCTCCTCGATCCGTCCCCTCAAGATCGCTAGCAGCGTTCGGCTCGGCACTTCCGGTATCATCAGAAATTCGCCGCGTAGCAATGCGCTCTTCCTCGGTTCATACAGCTCACTTGCCATGACGGCTGCCGAGGCATTAGGTGCCTTGACCCCGGCGTCCGCCTTGCCGGTCGCACCGGCGACTATCTCCGCGGCCTTTTCGGCTGCCATTTTTTTCTCAAGCAGGGTCGATGCGGCAAACAATCGGCGGTGGATCGCCATATCGTCGTCGCCCGCCGCGAACTGCTCCGCCGCCGTCGCTGCCGCCTCTGCATCTCCCGCGTCCGCCGCACGCAGCATTTCGGCCAGATGCATCAGCTGTTCAGAAGTTTCACGGTCCTCCGCTCCGGCCGGGCTCAAAATGCTCGCCCGCCGTTCGGGCCCCAGCAGTTCTGAAAATGTCGCGGCCTCCCGCTCCAACCGCCCGCCGATCTTTGTCGATGCCGTCCCGCTTGAAATCGTGAAAGACCGAGCCAACTCATCCGCCGCGTCCCGGTAAAACCCTGCTTTCATCCTCGCCGCAGCGATCTCGTGATCAAGGGTCGGGAAGTTGCCATACCGTCGAGCGGCGATCAGCGTCCTTTCGGCTTCGACCGGCCGGCCTTCGAGCATCTGCCCCCTCGCGAGTGCAATGTGCGACCAAATGTATCGTGGCTCAATGTCGATCGCTTTACGTGCAAATTCTATCGCCCGCTCTCCGTCGCCCACCGCCGCAAAGCGATAGGCCGCCCCTGCCAGCAGCATCAGGTTGTTCGGGTTCGATTCGAGAGCACGCTCGAGTTCCGATTCAGCCTCCTCGCTTCGTCCCGCTTCAGAAAGTGCGAGTACGTGTCCGGCACGGGCCTGCGGGTCGTTCTCGTTCCTCGCCAGTACGCGCTGATACAACTCCACGGCCTCCGCCGGCTTTCCGTTGGCCCTCAGCATGTCCGCCAACCCGCGGAGAGCCTCCTGATCATCCGGCCCGGCCGAGACCGCCTGTTCATACGCCGCCGCAGCCCCTTCCAGGTCAAAATTCAAACGCCGGGCCATTCCCAGAGTTCGGTATGGCGCCGCTTCACCGGGTGCAAGCACCGCAGCTTTCTCGGCAAGCTCCGCCGCCCTTTCGCCGTTCTCGATGCCGAGATAAAAATTCGCCAGCATCAGAAGCTGCGCGGGGCGGTTCTCCGCAAGCCTTTCCAACTTACCCGCAACCTCGAGGGCTTCGCTCCCATAGCCAAGATAAAAAAGATTCGCCGGGATCTTTGCAAGTACATCACCGAACAGCCGATCCGGCGACGGGTTCGGGGCCTCGTCTACTGTTTTCTTAAAAAGTGCCAGGCCCGACAGTGTGTTCCCACCCCGCAGCATCTCATCCGCCACGGAAGCCCGTGCGAGCACCAGGGCCTCCCAAGCTTCCGCACGCCGTGGATGCTCCGGGAACTCATCCCTGAATGCAGCTAGTCCCTCAGCCCGTGCACTTAGGTCCTCGATCGCAAGGATCTGATCCAGATCGGTCTGTGTTGAGGGAGTGCCCGCTGATTGGGGTGTGGGCGTGATTGCGGGCTGCTGTGCTATTGCGCCGGCGGCAAGCGTAAGGCACAAGATCGCGATAATTACTGCGTTCATAATATCCCCGTGTTTGCTCTGCTAAAGTAAAAATAATAGCACGAAATTGCATTTGCCCCCGTCCGCATCTATGCTCCTCGTATGCCCGAACTCGACGAGGTCTGGTCGCAAATGCTTGCCCGTGCCGTTGATTCAGCCCGGGCGGGAGGACGCAGTGACGTGGCGGATTACCTGACTCTCAAGGCGGCCAACGACCTGTTTCGCTCCGCCGGGGTCAAGTGGCTATTCGATTCCTTTATCGAGCTCGCCGCCGATCTCACGCGCCATTCGTCCGCCGTCGCCCTCGAACGCGACGACCCCTTTAGTTTTAAGCTTGCGTCCTCGAACATCGTCGGTTCGGCACTTTATCTTCGCCAAGGGGTCCGGAGCCTTTCGATCGCGGCCGGCTGGACGCGGACACCGCGCGACGGCGTGATGCGCGGCGGTGCCCTGGCCGCTGCACGCATACTTCATTTCGGCGTTCCCGCCGCTACCGAATACCTCTACCTCCTTAGGTCCGGTGAGGTTCCTGAGTGGGCACGCGTTGCGGGCGACCGGCCCGTCGGTCCTTTTTCCGCGGCCGACCTTCGGCGCCATTTCGACATCTTCGCCGGCTAGTCCATCCCACGCCCCGACGCCGCAGGCTTTCTCTTTTGTCGTTTCCGTACTAAAATGGGGTATACTAATTGTTTCTTAACAGGAGATATTTTTAAGAGTGAGATCAGAGCTAGAGAAATTGATCGACCTGCAGTTAACAGATACGGACCTGCGTCGACTAAAACAAATAATTGATACCGCTAACGAAAGGCGTGCTGAAATTGAACAAGAGTTCGAACAGCACGCTTTTTCCATTCGTGAGGTCCAAAATCGCCGTGAGACGCTTTTGGCCGAACGCGCAGAGCTAGAGGCGAATATCGCCGCAAATAAGACCTATCTCGAAAGGGCGGAGCGTAACTTAAAGCACGCCCAAAATCAGAAAGAGTACGAGACCGCTATGCGCGAAACAGACGCGTTGCAAAAGCAAAACACTGCGTTTGAGAATCAGATCGTCGAGAAGATGGAAGCCGTCGAAGGTGTCGATAACGAACTTACCGAACGCTCGGATGAGATAAGCACGCTCGACGCAAAACGGCAGGAGGCACTCGCCGCATTTGACGCCGAGGTTTCCGCCGCCCGCAGCGAGTTCGAGGAAAAAAACAAGAAGCGTGAGGCGGTTTTCAACACGCTCCCGGCCAACCTCGCATCGGTTTATAATCGTATGGCCCAGCGCAGCCGCGACGGCATCGCCGTGGCCGAGGTTATCAACGGATCATGCTCCGCTTGCTTTATGTCCCTTAGGCCTCAGATGCAGCTCGAGGTCAAGCGCATGAACGGCATCGTCACCTGCGAAAGCTGCACGCGGATCCTTTATATCAAGGCTCCGGCCGAGCAGAGCGGGGCAACTGCATCGTAACCTCCGTAACGAAGAGATAATCGCTTCGTTCACCCTGGCCCCT
>DATHVL010000145.1:0-2291 GCA_035461325.1 Pyrinomonadaceae bacterium | reverse complement strand
GTCGTGGCACGCCGGGCTGGCCGGAAAATACATGCTCGAAAAGCTAGCGCGCGTCCCGGTGGAGGTCGATTATTCTTCGGAGTTTCGTTATCGCGATCCAGTATTGAGCGAGACCGACCTGTTGATCGTCATCTCGCAATCCGGCGAGACGGCGGACACGATTGCCGCTATGCGGGAGGCCAGGCAGCAGGGATGTAAGGTTTTGGCGGTTTGCAACGTGCAGGGGTCGATGATCCATCGGGAGGCGGACGGGACGATCTTGACTCACGCCGGGCCGGAGATCGGCGTAGCGTCGACCAAAGCTTTCACTTCACAGATGGTGGCTTTATATCTGTTCGCACTTTACCTGGCAGATATTCGCGGGACCGTTGGTGCTGAGGAATCGAAGAAGTTGGCACAGGACCTTGCGGAACTGCCGCTCAAGATCGAGCAATTGTTGAACGACGCGGACCTGATCGAGGAGCTATCGAAAGACTTTTTCAGGGTTCAGGATTTTCTCTATCTCGGCCGCGGGATAAACTTTCCGGTCGCTTTGGAGGGAGCTCTAAAGTTAAAAGAGATCAGCTATATCCACGCAGAGGGTTACCCGGCCGGTGAGATGAAGCACGGGCCGAATGCATTGATCGACGAAAAGCTTCCGGTCGTGGTGGTGAACACAAAAGAGCACGGCAACGAGGGTAGCGAATTGCGGTATGAGAAGACCCACTCGAACATCGTTGAGGTGAAGGCACGGGATGGGATCGTTATCACCGTCCTGACCGAGGGCGATACGATGAGCAGCAAGGTCGCGGACCACGTTATCGAGATACCCGAGACCTCTGACCTGTTGGGGCCGGTGCTTTCTGTGGTGCCGCTGCAATTGCTTGCCTACCACATTGCGGTCCGCCGCGGATGCGATGTTGACCAGCCCAGAAATCTGGCGAAATCGGTGACGGTGGAGTAACATCAATAAATCATGAATTGGCGTGTAGTCCTTGAACAAGATAGTGAGACCGGTGAGTGGGCGGCGTGGTGCCCCGAATTACCCGGCTGTGCAAGTGCCGGCGCCACCGAGGCTGAGGCCCTGGAAAATATCAAAGAAGCGATCGAGTTATATCTCGAGCAAGACCCCGTGCCGATCGCTCCTACCGCGGTCGTTCGCGAGGTGTTTGTCTGATGGGCGGTAAGCTCCGCTCATTCACGGCCAAAGAACTCGAGAAGGTGCTGGCCCAGTACGGGTTTGAACTTGCCTCTCAAAAGGGAAGCCACCGGAAATGGCGCCAATCCGTAACCGGCAAGCAAGTCATCGTTCCCTACCACGGAGGGAAAGCTCTTCCCACAGGCACCCTTCGGACGATTCTTTCCGCAGCAGAGATCCCTGATAAAGAATGGCGAACGTGATCGGTAACGGTGTTCGTACCTAAACAAATAGAACGATGAAGGCGATCCTTATTAAAGAATTCGGCGGGCCCGAAGTAATGCAGATCGGCGACGCGGCCCCGCCGGAGCCGGGCGATGGCGAAGTGCTGATCGGCATCAAGGCGGCAGGCGTTAATCCTGTCGACACGTATATCAGAGCCGGGCAGCATTCCGTCAAGCCGGAGCTTCCATACACGCCGGGGAAGGACGCTGCAGGGGTAGTCGAACGGGTGGGATCCGGCGTTGAACGGTTTAAAAGGGGCGATCGCGTGTTTACGGCAGATACGTTGACGGGCACCTATGCCGAATTCGCGGTTTGCCGTGAAGACCAGTTGGGCTGTTTGCCGGACAATGTGAGTTTTGAACAAGGTGCCGGGGTCTTTACTCCGTATGCAACAGCGTATCGGGCGCTATTTCAAAAGGCACGGGCTCGGGCGGGCGAGACCGTACTGGTTCATGGCGCATCAGGCGGGGTCGGTATCGCTGCGGTGCAGTTTGCGGTGAACGCGGGATTAAAGGTCATCGGGACCGCGAGTTCCGAGGAGGGCCGGGAACTGGTACTGGCCAACGGCGCGGCAGAGGTTTTCGACCATTCGGCCGACGGTTATTTGGACGAGATAGTCGCGGCGAGCGGTGGCCGCGGGCCGGATATTATTCTCGAGATGTTAGCGAACGTTAATCTCGAAAATGACCTAAAGATCATCGCGAAGTTTGGCCGTGTGGTGGTGATAGGGAGCCGCGGCAGCCTTGAATTTACACCCCGGCTCGCGATGGCCAAAGACGCAGCGATCTATGGAATGCTGTTATTCAATACTCCGGCTGAAGAGATGCGTGAGGCGGTTGAAATCATAGCGAAGGGCCTCGGCGCCGGGTATTTAAACCCGAACGTCGAG
>DATHVL010000144.1:0-3539 GCA_035461325.1 Pyrinomonadaceae bacterium | reverse complement strand
AAGGAATCGCTCAAAGAACAGATCGTACTGCAGCGGGTCGATACCCGTGATCCCCAGGCTGTAGGCCACCAGCGAACCGGCCGCCGACCCGCGTCCGGGGCCGACGGGGATCCCACGCTCTACGGCATAGTTGATGAACTCCCATACGATGAGGAAGTACCCCGAATACCCCATCCGCTCGATTATCTCGATCTCGAGCTTGAGGCGATGCTCGTAATCATCAAAGGACTTCTTGAGCGTGCCGTCGGCCCGCATCGGCTCGAGCACGGTTCGCTTACGATCTTCAAAGCCCTGGCGGGTGACCTGCTCAAAATATTCGTCGATCGTTTTGCAGCCCGATTCGTCCGGGATAGGAAATACGGGCAGCGTGAGGTTGGCGTCGCCGACGGCCAATTCCAATTGGCAACGCTCGGCGATCTTCAAAGTATTCTCAAGGGCCTCAGGATACTTCTCGCCGAAGACCTCCCACATCTCCTCGGCGGACCTTACGTAGTAGGTGTCGTTCGGCAGGGAAGGATGGCCGGGGTCAGTGATCGTCCGCCCCTCGCCGATACAAAGAAGCACTTCGTGCGCTCGTGCATCCCCACGGGTCAGGTAGTGAGCATTGTTCGTCGCGACCAGAGGCAGTCCGGTCAATTTGCTGAGCGAGTTGATCTTTTCCACGACCTCTTGCTGTGAGGGAATGCCGTGGTCTTCGATCTCGAAGTAGAAATTACCCGGGCCGAAAATTTCGGAATACTCGACCGCGTACTCACGGGCCTTTTCCACATTTCCGTTTTCCAGATAATGCCAAACGGCCCCCTTCGAACCTCCCGATAATGCGATGAGGCCCGCAGAGTGCTGCGCAATAAGCTCCTTATCAACCCGCGGTTTGTGGTAAAGCCCCTCTGTAAATGCAGCCGAGGAGATATGGACGAGATTTTGATACCCCTCAAGGCTCGTCGCCAAAAGGACTAGGCTGTAGAAAGGCTTTTCGCCGGCATCAACCGCATTTGACCTATCATGCCGGCTGCCGGGGGTCACATACGCCTCATAACCAATAATGGGCCGGATGCCCGCCGATTTCATCTGTTTGTAAAACGAGATCGCAGCAAACATATTGCCGTAATCCGTCACCGCGCACGCCTGCATCCCCATCTCCGATAGCTTTTCAGCAAGGGGAGCAAGTTGGATAGCTCCCTGCAAAAGGCTATAATCCGAATGCAGATGAAGGTGGACAAAATCGCGGTTTTTGAAGTTTAGCGGGTCCATTTTTTATCGTTGGCTATGAAGAAAGTCTACCTTGAAACATTCGGCTGTCAAATGAACGTCTCGGATTCGGAGCGGGTTGCGACATCGCTCGCATCCAAGGGCTACGAGATCACTTCCGATGAAGAAAACGCCGATGTCGTCCTGATAAATACGTGTTCGGTTAGAGAGAAGGCCGAGCAGAAATTATACACCCGAGTCGGTAGATTGCGGTCATCGGGCCGTAAGCCGATGGTCGGCATTATGGGCTGTGTGGCGCAGCTCGAGGGCGAGACTCTTTTCAAAAAGATTCAGGGTGTAGACCTGGTTCTGGGAACTCGTGCAGTTGGCCGTGCCGCCGGTGCCATCGAGGCCGTACTCGAGAACGGGCCCGGTTTTTCCGACCTCGGCGAAAGGGAAGCCGACTACGATTGGTCAGTCGCCGAGCGCCAACAGCATTCGCCTTACGTCGCATTCGTACCGATCATCGAGGGCTGCAATAAGTTTTGCACCTACTGCATCGTTCCCTTTTCGCGGGGCAGGGAAACGAGCCTACCGGCTTCAGATATTGTTCGTCAGATTCTTGAACTCCGCCGCCGCGGCGTCAAAGAGATCCACTTGATCGGGCAAAACGTCAACAGCTATCGCCCCGTGACCGAATCCGGACTCGAGGGCTTTGCCGGGGCGACGCCCTTCTCCAGGCTGCTTCGGGCCGTAGCCGCGACCGGCATCGAACGGGTCAAATTCAACACTTCGTTCCCGAGGGATTTTCACCCCGACATCGTCGACGCCATCGATGAGCACGAAAACCTTTGTAATTGGGTGCACTTGCCGGTGCAGTCAGGCAGCGATCGGGTGCTGAAGGATATGCGGCGGCTTCATACGATCGATAGCTACTACAAAAAGATAGATAAAATGCGGGCTTCGGCGCGCGATATCTCGATCTCGACGGACATCATCGTCGGATTTCCCGGCGAGACGGAGGAGGATTTTCGCGAGACCGTTAAGCTTGTCGAATATTGCGGATACGACTCCGCCTATATTTTTAAGTACTCGCCTCGGCCCGGCACGCCTGCTTACGAAATGATCGACGATGTTTCAGAGGAAGAAAAGACTCGTCGGTTTCGAGCTCTTGAACAGGTTCAAAGGATCCATCAATTCAATAACTTACAGCGTTATCTTAATAAATCGCTTAAGGTCTTGGCCGAGCGGCCGTCAGCTAAATCCCCTGAAAATTTGACCGGACATTCAACCTGTCATCGAGTTGTGAATTTTAAGGGAAGTAGTGATAAGCTTGGAACTATCGTTGACGTCAGGATCACTGAGGTTAAATCCAATTCGTTATTCGGAGAAGTTGTTTAAGCCGTGAGCGACGACACCACATTGGTAGAGATGAGGATCGGGGCCCTGATAATGGACCCGAACACCAACACGCCGATCGTCGTCTTAAAGGGCTTGGACTCCGAGACCGTTTTGCCCATTTGGGTCGGGGCTTTTGAGGCGAACGCCATAGCACTTGAGATCGAAAAGATAGTCCCACAGCGTCCCATGACCCACGATCTGCTTCGAAATGTGATCATCGAGTGCGGCCTGAGCGCCTCGCGGGTGATCGTTACCGACCTGGTCGAAAATACTTTTTACGCTTCTATCGAGCTCACGGATGAGAACGGCGATCCCGTCGCGATGGACTCACGTCCTTCGGATGCCATTGCTCTCGCTCTCCGGCTCGATTGCCCGATATTTGTTCGTCAACAGGTGCTGGATCTCTCCGCAGCATCCAATCGCGGCGGTACCGGCCCGGATTCAGAAGAACCGGAATCCCCCGCCGAAGAATGGCCGGAAGTGATCGGCTGATCTAGAAGTCTGCGTGTCCCGACAACATGGTAATCGTAATCGCTAATCAAAAGGGCGGAGTGGGGAAGACCACGACCGCGAGCAATCTTTCAGCAGCCTGCGCCGCCCGCGGAAAAAAAGTGCTCCTTATCGATCTGGATCCGCAAAGCAACAGCTCGCTTTCGTTCATCGATCCCGAGAAAGTGACCGCCGGATCATACGAACTCTTCACTCAGCCGGATAAGCCCTTTACCGACTTCATTTACGAAACTTCAGTTAATAAGCTTAATATCATTCCCGCAAGGATAAATCTTGCCAAGCTCGAAGCAAAACTGATCGGCGATTTCGATGCCGCATTTCGACTGCGTGACCGGCTCGCCGCGATTCAGGACGACTACGACCTCATCTTTATCGATACCCCTCCGACCCTGGGACTGATCACGGTAAACGCATTGGTCGCAGCGCAGCACATTCTCATT
>DATHVL010000143.1:0-4491 GCA_035461325.1 Pyrinomonadaceae bacterium | reverse complement strand
ATCCGACTGTGCATATCCGGGATGTGCAACAAACATGATCATCGCAAAGAGGGCGATGACACTAAAGATCTTTCCTTTCATAGCAGTACTCCTTTGTCGTTGAATTATTGCGATTCTTATCGAATACGGTCCAAAACCGTTGTTATTTGTTCTCGTTATACGACGGTGAACGCATTGCAGTTTCAGTCATTATGCAAAAACTCGCGGCAGGCGTCGCTGATAGCCGCGAGGGAGCAGAAGTTCCATCGCATCGTCGACCGTTACGATTCCGGCGATATCGCCCTCGTCATCAACCACCGGCAGTGCCAGAAGATTGTATTCAGATATCGTGTGTGCGACCTCCTCAGCCGAATCACTAGTATGGGCCGTACGATAGTCGGTCCGCATTACCTCTTCCAGCCTGCGTGTCGGGTCGGCCAGGATCAGGCTGCGAAGACTGATCAGCCCGCAAAGCTTCCACGACCCCTCCTCCTCCACGATATAGAGGTAATAGATCATGTTCGGCGTTTCCGCCATCTCGCGAAGCCCGGCGATCGTTTCGCCCACGGTCAGGTGCCTCGGGAATACAACGAATTCGGTTGTCATCAGGCCGCCGGCCGTGTCGTGCTCGAAGTTCATCAGCTCGGCAACATCCGCCTTTTCATCATCTTCCATCAGGTCGAAAAGCTCGCGTGCCTTTTCATCTGAAAGTTCCCCGAGAACGTCGACCGCATCATCTGGCGACATCTCTTCGAGAATATCGGCGGCACGCTCTTTCTCCATCTCTTCCAGTATCCGAGCCTGTGCCTCGGTGGACATCTCCTCAAGCGTATCCGCCGCGATCTCATTATCCAGGCTTTCAACCACCTCGGTCCGGTGGATGGGCGACAGCGTTTCAGCAAGCTGCGCGATCTCCACCGGGTGCAGCCGCGATAGCTTGTCCTTCGACGATTTCAACTGAACGGTCGCAGTTGCGGTATCGGTCGCCAGATATCCCACGTCCGCCCAGTCAAGCACCTCTACGATCTTGCTGCTGCCGTAAAACCCCTTCGGCATCAGTCGCCGCAAAAATCCCTGGAGGCTGATGTCCGCCCCCGAGACCCGCCACTCTTTGCCATGGCCGATGAGCTGAACATCATTGACCCGCACCACACGCTTGCCGTCCACATCAATAAGCTGGTTGTCGAGCACGTCTTTGCCTAACAGCACCTCGCCCTCGCGCCGGTCAAAAGGCGTGAGGTCTAGTTTTGAGCTCCCCATTCTGACGCCTTTTTCACCGAAATCAACGATATTTCGCTGCGGGATAAAAAAGTTTCGCCGGCGCAGTCGGGCCACCACGCCGATAACCGGAGGGTAATCTTCGCGGCCATAACGCACCAGAATGTCGCTGATCGTGGCGATTATCTCACCTCGTGCATCGACTATCGGCTGGCCCAAAACCTGCGAAATATACAGCATCGCGATAAGATTAACCGAAAATTGCGGCTCCCGCTAAACCTCTCGGTAGAATTGCTTTGCAAAATCAGCGGCTCGTGATAGTATGCTTGTGGCAAACATTGTTTGCTTTCTTTCAATGTTCTTGAACCCGCAAGGCTATTAACAATTTATTTAAGTATGCAGGCTATACGATTAGTCTGCACGCTTCCACACTACGGCCTCCCCTTTGCCGTCCCTCGACCGATGAAAAAGCTAGTTCTCATCTGCTGCCTACTTGTCCTATCAGCTTTGAGCTTTAACGCTCAGAACAGCGGCCCGCGCACATTCGACAATTTTGACCGCACCAACGGCGTAACCGTCTATGTTCCGCCCCCGCCGGCTGCACCGCCAAAAACCCGTCGAATTCGCCGCGGCGGAAAGTGGGTCGTCGAGGTCGTCGATCAAACGCCAAAGAGTTCTGCGAATAACAGCGCGACGAAACGTTATGTAACGCCCACCGTGAGCACGCGGGTAATAATGGGAACGAGCACCACGCTCGGAAGCTTTACTACCGGCAATGCCCTTCATGATAAGTATATAGTTGAATCTAGCCGCAAGTACCGCATCGACCCGCTTTTGATCTACGCCCAGATGCACCAGGAATCGTCATTTAAGCTGAACGCACGTTCGCACAAGGGTGCCAGCGGCCTGATGCAGCTGATGCCGGCCACCGCCCGCCGTTTCGGCGTCACAAAGATCTACGATCCAAAACAGAATATAGAGGCCGGTGTGCGTTATATGCGATGGCTGCTCGATTACTTTGGGCAGGACGTCGTCCTTGCGCTTGCCGGCTACAACGCCGGCGAGGGTGCGGTGCTGCGATACGGCCGCCAAGTTCCTCCTTTCCGAGAAACGCGTGAGTACGTACGCCGCATAGGGGCCCGTTACAATACGATCTCAAACCCGACAACGGTCCGCGCCCAAACCGCGTCAGCCGCTGAACAAAAGGACTCACGCCCGCTAACGGTACTTGAGCCGATGCCCCTTACCGTCAGGCTCGCCGACGGCAAGATGATGCTTGTAAATCAATAGTTTGCGCCACGGGGGAGAGGTCCCCATTTTCTTCTTTCTTCAATTTTGCGGCTCACGACAAGTGGGCCGCTTTTTTCTTTGACCGGGAATCCTGTATGATTGCCGAAAGACTCAGTAAAGACTATGTTTTGCACCCGCTGCGGAAAAGACAATCCGGATGACGCCGCCTTTTGTTTCAAGTGCGGGCGCGAGTTCGAGCAGGAGGATGAGACGCGCGTCGCAACGCGTTCTGATGCGGTTCCCGCTGAACGCAATACAGCGATCTTCTCAATTTCGCCGACCATCAAATTCGTCCTCGTGGGCTATCTGATCGCAATAGTCGGTGCGTTTCTGCTCGTCGCATTTTTGAGCGTGTTCGTTCCAATGATCTCGCCGATCTTGGCCGTGGCGTTGGGGATGCTGCTGCTCACGATCCCGGCGGTCTATCACATCCGGAAAAAGCTTGTCCGTTACACGCTTACGGAGACGATGATCGAGATCGACCGCGGCCTGATCTCGCGAACGACACAGAACATTCCGCTGCGCCGCATTCAGGACGTCACAGTAACGTGCACATTTTTTCAGCGGCTGCTGGGTTACGGTGATATCGAGGTGGACAATGCCAGCGATGATGCGGAGAAGATCGTGCTCGACGATATCGATTCGCCGAAGAGATATGCTGCGATGGTCCTTGACCAGATGCGCGAGGTGGACCGCTAGGCTCCTGCAATTTTATGACAACGCTTTTTGTAACCGGCGGTGCCGGTTTTATCGGATCGGCTTTTGTTAGGCTCGCCCTCGATGAGGACGCTGCCGTCAGGATCATTAATTTTGACGCACTCACCTACGCCGGCAATCCTGAAAACCTTGAGGGCGTCGACCCCGCCCGCCACTCTTTCATCAAGGGCGACATCTGCGACCGCGAGGCGGTGCTCGCAGCGCTACCTGACGGCTGTGATGCTGTCATCAACTTCGCCGCCGAATCCCACGTCGACCGAAGCATTACGTCAGCCGATGAGTTCCTCCGAACCAACATCATCGGAACGCAGGTACTTCTCGATGCTGCTCGGGCCAAAGGCGTCCGCCGGTTCGTGCAGATCTCGACCGACGAGGTAATGGGCTCGCTGCCGGAGGACGATTCTGCGTTCTTTACAGAGGCTTCTCCGCTCGAGCCTAACTCGCCCTACGCCGCGTCAAAGGCGGCCGCGGAGCTTGTCGTCCGCGCTGCCCGCGAGACGCATGGCGTTGAGGCGGTGATCACTCGCTGCGGCAACAACTACGGCCCGCGGCAATTTCCGGAAAAGCTCATCCCGCTGATGATCGCCAACGCGATGAATGATGAGCCACTGCCGGTTTACGGCGACGGGCGCAACGTCCGCGACTGGATCTACGTTGATGATCACTGCCGTGCGATCTGGCTGGCTTATAAGATCGGCCGGGCCGGTGAGGCATACAATATCGGCGCCCGGAACGAGCAGGAAAACATCAATGTCGTAAAGGGCCTGCTTGACGCACTCGGCAAACCGCACAGCCTGATCAAGTACGTCACCGACCGCCTCGGTCACGACCGCCGCTACGCCATCGACCCCGCGAAGGCCGAAACAGAACTGGGCTGGCGGCCCGAGACCACCTGGGAAGAGGGGTTGGAGAAAACGATCCGGTGGTACCGCGACAATCAGGCGTGGGTCGATCACATCCGCAGCGGCGATTACCGAAATTATTACGAATCAATGTACGGTGCCCGCCTCGAAACCGCCGGCTAAGAGATGAAAGTTCTGATCACAGGCGCAAACGGGATGGTCGCCCAAGCCACGGCCGAGCATTGCCGCTCGCTCGGCGACGAGGTGATCGCGCTCTCACGTCAAGAGCTCGACATTGCCGACGAAGAAGCTGTACGAGCAACACTCCGAGATCTCACCCCCCAGGCCGTGATCAACTGCGCCGCTTACACCGACGTCGACGGTGCCGAATCGAATATAGACACCTCATACCGGGCAAATTCCACGGGCCCCGCAAACCTTGCCG
>DATHVL010000142.1:0-3267 GCA_035461325.1 Pyrinomonadaceae bacterium | reverse complement strand
ATTTCGGTTTCAGGCGAACGGTAGCGGTCGGCTTCACCGAAGGCGGACAAAAATTTAATCGACTCTGTATCGGCGGTGTCCTGTTTCAAACGGCCGAGGGCGGAGGCGACTTCGAGCAGCTCATTTTTTTCGATAGGCGATGCGAATTTGGAACGCTTGTAATCGGCCAGCAATGTATTGCCGCGCGCGATCAGCGTCGGCGCCGACTTATGATCTTTGAGCTGTGCAAGGGAACGGATGGCCGAGACGCGGACGCGTGAGTCGCGGTCGTTCGCGGCGGCGGTGATCAGCAGATCTAGAGCCTCTTTGTCCTCGGCAGCGCCGAGCAGGCGTGCGGCGTTGGCACGGACGATGGGGTCTTTGTGTGACTTGAGCAACTCCCGTGTATCGGGGTTTGCGGCTTTCGAGCGGAGGCGGGCGAGGGTATTTAAGGCGTCGGCGACCCCTTCGGGCGATGAGTGGGCCAGAAAAGGCTTCACCGCATCTTCGCCGCCGTCGGGACGGGCGCGGAGAACGGCCGTGAGTCCGGCCCGGATCACCGAGGTATTTTGGATCGCGCTATCTTTGCTTTGGATATTCAGAACCCTGACGATCGATTCCTTGAGCACAGTCATGCGCGGGTCTTCGGCGTTCGCGGCGACGATCTTGCCGGCGGCCTCGAGGGCACGTGCTCGGATATCGGGCGGGGCTTTTGGATCAATGGCGGCCCGGTTTACGGCCTCGGCGGCCTCTGCGGATTCGATCTCGCCGAGAGCAAAGACCGCCATCACCCGGACGTCCGGAGAGTCATCGTTTAATAAAAGTTCGGTCAATGCGGGAACGGCCCTTGCGTTGCCGATACGGCCTGCGGCGAGCGCGGCACGGCTGCGAACGGTGACGTCCTTATGCTTAAAAAGCGCAGCGAGAGGCTCGTCAAAGCTTCGCGAATCCTCAGCTTTAAGTATCGTGACGTGGATGTCGAGCGGGACCTGGGCAAGCGTCGGTTGGCCGGCCGTGACCAGAAGAAGCAGCAAAAAAATTAAAGTTCGTCGCATTTTATGTTATCAATAGTAAACGAATCGCACCGTTCCTGCGCAAGTAAACCCATAAAAATGCCGCGCGAAACTTTCCAAAATGGAGAAATTTCTTGTATGAAGATCAGATCGCTGACCGTCATATTCACCTGCCTGCTTCTGTCGAGCCAGATGATCGGGCAAAAGCCGACCGACAAAAACCGCTATCCGCAAACGGGGCCGGTCAAAGTAAAATTAAATCTGATCGCATTGGATGAAAAAGGCGAATACATCGAAGAACTTCAGGCGTCGGACATCACATTGACGGAGGACGGCGTGGAGCAAAAGTTGTCGGCGGTTGGAAGAAAGATCCCGCCGACGGGGGTCGGATTAGTCTTCGACAATTCGGGATCGATGCGGCTTCTGCCTCCTACCTTTGATTCGGCGGGGAAGACCATTGTGGCGAATCTGGGCGAGAAAGACGAAGGGTTCGTTGTTCGATTTGTCAGTTCCGACAAGATCGAGGTCCTGCAGAATTTTACGAACGTCAAAGCGGACCTGGTCAAGGCGATCGACAATCTGTTTATCGAAGGCGGTCACACGGCGTTAATCGATGCCGTTACGCTAGCAGCCGAAAAGGTTGTCGAACAGGAAGAAAAAACGCCGAACAATCGATTTGCGATCATAGTTATGTCGGACGGCGTGGATATCAAAAGCTACTATGACCTTGCTCACTTGCTTAAGATAATTGACGGCTCAGACGTGCAGGTCTTCCCGGTCTTTTTCATTTCGGAGGCGAGCGATGGATATAATTCCACCAGCAAACGGCGTTTCGAGCGAAGTAATGCGGTGCGCTTAGGTCAGGTCCTTGCATTGCGGACCGGTGGGAAGGCGATATTTTTTGACAAGCGGCCGAACGACGATGAGTTGAATAATGAGCTGCGGGCCCTCATGGTCGAGATCCGTTCCCAATATGTGATCGAGTACACGTCCACAAATCAGAAGCGCGACGGTGGATCGAGAAGCCTAACGGTCAAATTAAAGGACGGCCCGAACGGTGAAAAACGAACGGGACACATTCGAGGGTCATTCACAGTTCCGGTCGACTAGGCTGCCGCGGACTCTGCCTCGACGATCTCGAAGCTCGACGTTACCTCGGCTGTCGGACGTACTGTGGCGGCGACCGAGCAGTATTTTTCTTCCGAAAGCTGGATGGCATCGGCGAGTGCCTTTTCCGAGATGCTACGCCCGCGCACGATATGGTGAACGTGGAATGAGATGAACTTGCGGGGGAAGTCCTCGACGCGTTCGCCGATAACCTCCAGCCGGTATTCCTCCAGCGGCTGGCGTTTCTTCTCCATAATCGAGACCACATCTGCGGCGGTGCAGGCCGCCACGGACATGAGCAGCATCTCGACAGGTGTCGGAGCCGTGCTCTTATCTCCTTTGGTATCAATAGCTATCGTGTGGCCGGAGGGCGGCGTTCCGAGAAATAACTGGTTGCCCGCGTGAATGATCGTCGCTTTGTAAGGTGTTGTTCCCATGTTCGATATCGAGTGCTTTGAAAGCACCTCCTTTTCAAAAATTTTATCACACGGGCCGGTCAATGCCGGGCAGTTATGCGTGAACAACGTTTGGTATATAAAATGCTTCTTAACATAGGAAGCATCAGGCTTCATTCCCGACGCAGCGGTTTAGCGGAGATATCTTATGCAGCGAACATTCGGCATTATTTCGGCCATGGCTATGCTCATGGCGACCATTTTTGTATTTGGAGACGAGGCGGCGGCGCAGCGGCCAAACGAACGACGGGTTCGGGACACGGCACGGAGCCTGAATTCCAAGGTTGATGACCTTGAGTATGCACTGATGTTCCGCCTACGGAGCATTTCCGCCGGACGCCAGGAAGTTAACGACGCGAATTCGAGCGTAATGGAGCTTAAGAATGCATTGCGCAGTTTTGATGAAAGCCTAAACCAGCGTCGCGACAATCCCAACGATATTCACGAGATCGTCCGAGCGGCGAACGACGTTCAGGGCTTTTTGAGGGCACACCCTCAAGATCCGAGGATCGATTCGGTCTGGAGGGAAATTCAGAGCCTGGTCGATTCATTGGCGGCGAACTACGGCGTGACCCCGGATTGGCGCGGGCGTATCTCGAACGCTCCCTCCACGGGAACGACCTACGACCCGATCGCATCGGCGGCGGCATCCGGGCCGCTTACGGGGACCTATCGGCTCGATCGCGGACAGAGCGAAAACATCGACGAGATCA
>DATHVL010000141.1:0-2212 GCA_035461325.1 Pyrinomonadaceae bacterium | reverse complement strand
ACCTCGTCCGCATCGATACCGATCGCGATGGACGAATGCATCGAATCCGGCAAGATAAAAGAGGGAAGCCTCGTTCTGCTAACCGCATTCGGCGGCGGCGTTACATGGGGAGCGACGGTGCTCCGGTTCTAAGATCTTTGAGAGCGATCAAGTTATAGGAATGTCGAAAACCGCATTCATATTTCCGGGACAGGGAAGTCAGGCTGTCGGCATGGGGAAAGATCTTTACGATAACTTCCATGCGGCCCGCGAGGTGTTTGAAAAGGCCGACGAGGCATTGGGATTCAAACTGTCGGATCTATGTTTTTCGGGTGACGAAACCGAACTGCAGCTCACAGCCAATACCCAGCCGGCGATCTTGACAACGTCGATCGCCGCGTACCGCGCGATGGAAAATGAGGGGTTTGCCCCACCCGATTATGCCGCGGGGCACAGCCTCGGCGAATATTCAGCACTTGTGGCGGCCGGGGTTCTGGACTTTGCTGACGCTGTGCGAACCGTTCGGAAACGCGGGCACTATATGCAGGACGCGGTTCCCGTTGGAACGGGAGCAATGGCCGCGATACTGGGAGCAGATCGCGAAACGGTTGAGGCGGCTTGCACAGATGCCGCTCAAGGGCAGGTGTGCAGTGCGGCAAACATAAATTCGCCTTCGCAGATCGTGATCGCGGGCAATGCAGAAGCGGTGGACAGGGCCTGCGAGCTGCTGAAAGAACGCGGAGCAAAGCGGGCGATAAAGCTTAACGTCTCGGCACCGTTTCACTGCGGATTGATGATGCCGGCGCAGGAGAGGCTTAAGGCAGATCTCGTCGGTATTGAATACAGCGAGTTTGCTTTTCCGGTAGTGCATAATATCGACGCAGCGATAAACAGCGACAAGGAGCGAGTTGCCGATGCGCTCGCCCGACAGGTCTCGGGGACTGTTCAGTGGCTCGATTCTGTTGAGGAACTGATCAACAACGGCGTGGATACGTTTATCGAGGTCGGAACCGGAAAGGTGCTTTCAGGTCTTGTGAAACAGATCGATCGCGACGTTCGATGTTTCAATGTTGAGAATGCGGAAAGTTTAAGAAATACTAAAGCTACATTATAGAGGAATAGAGGAGAACATATGTCAGAAGTTCAAGATAAGATCAAACAGATCATCGTTGATGAATTGGGTGTAGATGAAGCGGAAGTTACCGAAAATGCACGTTTCATCGAGGACCTCGGAGCCGATTCGCTCGACCTGGTCGAACTCGTGATGCGTTTTGAAGAGGAGTTCGATATCGAGATCCCGGACGAGGATGCTGAAAAGATCCAAAGTGTCCGCGACGCTTACGCGTACGTCGAACAGCATAAAGCCTAATATCGTCGATCGCGTACGAGCGGCCGCCGGGACGCAGTCTGACCCGTCGCCGCGACTTTCACTTTGTTTTTGACGATTGACGAATATGAGACGACGAGTAGTTGTAACCGGGCTTGGAGTGGTAACGGCTGTCGGAAACGACGTCCGTTCAACGTGGGATGCGTTGATGTCCGGCGCGAACGGCGCCGATTACATCAAGAAGTTCGACGCGTCCGAGTACCCGGTCAAATTCGCTTGCGAAGTAAAAGACTTCGATCCGCTGAGCTTTCTCGATAAGAAAGAAGCACGCCGGATGGGGGCCTTTACGCACTTTGCGATCGCCGCCGCCGACGAGGCCGTAGCCCACAGCGGGCTCAATATCGACGACTCAAACGCCGAGATGGTCGGAACGTACATCAGTTCCGGCATCGGCGATTTCTGGGCGATCGAGCGGGAACACGAAAAACTTCTCAGGTCGGGCCCGGACCGCGTCTCGCCGTTCTTTATCGTTTCGGCGATCGTCAACTTGGCGGCCGGGAATGTCTCGATCCGTCACGGAGCTAAGGGGCCGAATTCGGCAACGGCCACGGCGTGTTCGGCCGGTGCCCATGCCATCGGTGACAGCTTCCGTTTGATCGAACGCGGCGACGCCGATGTGATGATCTGCGGCGGTGCTGAAAGCGCTATTACGCCGATGTCCGTTTCGGGCTTCGCCTCGATGCGGGCACTTTCGACCCGCAACGATGAACCAAAGCGGGCGTCGCGACCGTTTGACGCCGAGCGTGACGGGTTTGTCATCGGCGAGGGGGCCGGCATCTTGATACTCGAAGAGCTCGAGTTCGCCAAGGCCAGGGGTGCAGCCATCCTGGCCGAAATCGTCGGCTA
>DATHVL010000140.1:0-2162 GCA_035461325.1 Pyrinomonadaceae bacterium | reverse complement strand
CTGAAGCAATCTGTGGCCATCGACTTCTTGAACCTCGACCACGTTTCCGCTCTCGTCGATCAGGATGTTCACCGTGACCACGCCGGAGGCACGCATCTGACGAGCGGCAGAGGGGTAAACGGGCGGCTGTTGGCGAATCGCATAGGGCAGCAGTGCACCCACCTCGACCGGCTGGCCGGACGCCGCTTGGGCCGCCGGTTCTTTAGCTTCATCGGCCTCGGGCTCCTCGGCGGGAGCCGGCTCTGTACGAGGAGCGCTGGGGATCACACGCACCTGCCTTCCGCCGGCGGGAGCCGGAGAAGCCGCGAGCTGCGCCGGAGGCCGGTTCTCGGCAACGGCTGTTTCAGAAACCTCAGCCGGTGCAGTCTCGGCCCTCGCGGACTCGGTTACTGGCGGTGCCGGTGCCGCACGCCGTGCGATAGGTTCCTGTGCGATAGCCTGTTCGATCGCAGGGTCGATTATTGCGTTGAAAACAACCGAACGCGAGCTCGCCATCGTCTCTCGTGCCTCTGCGGTTTCATCACGCCAGCGCCGTGCGTCATACTCATCACGGGCAAGGCTGCTGCGAGCGGCTGAGGCCTCTTCGAGCAGCGGTATCGCGACCGCCAAGCTTTTCTGCTCGCCCGATATTTCTTTTGCCTGAGTGATCAAAAGCTCAAGCGTTTCGCGCATCTGTTCGATGTCATTTACCGCCTCAAGCGGAAGATTGCGGTCCCCTACATTCAGGCCCAACAGCCGATAGCGGTCGATCTGGTTGCGCGAGCCTTTAACGATCTGGCCCGCGACCAGCGGGTAATATGTGTCGGCGTGCGCGTTGTTGGCTTTATAGGCTTTGAACTGCTCTTCCAGCACGTCGCGGCTCTTTTTATAGTTGCCCTGCTCAAGCAGGCTGTTCATCAACAGAACATTGGCGACGGCGTTGACCGACGGGTCGCTCGATTCGCGGCGAATGCTTTCGAGTTCGAAAACGGCCGCGGGATAGTTCCTGACGGCGATAAATGCCTTTGCACGCGCTATGCGGCCCTGCATTACATCAGCGGGCCTTACCGGCGTCTGGGCCGGGGCCTCTGCTGCTGCTGTCTGGGTTGTCGGGGATGCCGCGGGAGTCGGCGACTGGGAAAAAACTGCGGATATAAAAACGAATAGAATTATTAGAACCGAATTGCAATACCTCATGACTTTTACCGGCACTTCAGTCCTCCTTATGACTTGATTCCGTAAAGGCCAAAGCGAACTGCCCGGGGTATGCTCACTTTAAAAGACCCTGCCGCGGCTTTGGATGCCGCGGGAAAAAACGAAGGCGAGCCGAAGTGCACCTGGGCTCGCCGCTTTAGTTTCTCAAACTTTCGATGACCTTGTTCCTGTAAACGGTTGCGTCTTTTTTTATAGCACTTTCGTTAAGGGTCAACAAACGTCGGTCGCGCATCACGACGCGGCCGTTGATGATCACCGTGCGGACATCGGCGGCTTTCGTCGCGTAAACCAGGTGAGAATAGACGTTATACATCGGCGACTGATGAAGCCCGTCGATATCGACGATCGCGATGTCGGCAAGCTTCCCTACCTCGATCGAGCCGATGGCTGCGCCCATGTGCAGTGCGTTCGCGCCGCCGATGGTGGCCATCGCGAACGCCTCTTCGGCAGAGACGACCTTCGGGTCGCCGCTCATCACCTTGTGAAGTTTTGCTGCCGTATCCATCTCTTCCCAAATGCTGAGGTCGTTGTTCGAGGCCGCACCGTCAGTACCCAAACCGACCCATAGCTTCTTTTCAAGCATAAGCGGCACCGGTGCAACTCCCGCCGCCAGTTTCATATTCCACTGGGGGTTATGGGCGATCCCCACCCCCTTATTCTTTAAAACGTCTAATTCGGCTGAATTTGCTTGAATTACGTGTGCCGCGATCGTTCTTTCGTTAAAGAAGGCGATCTTGTCGAGGAACTCGATCGGCCGCATTCCGTACTTTTTCAGGATGTCGTCGGTCTCTGTTTTTGCCTCGGCGAGATGGATAACAAGCGGGGCCTTTAACCGATCGGACAGCGCGCGGGCATCGGTGAGATTGTTTTCGGAGACCGTGTACGGAGCGTGGGGGGCGACGGCGGGCGTGATCAGCGAATCGCCCTGCCACCGCTTGATGAACTTTTCAGTTAATGTAAGGCCGTCG
>DATHVL010000139.1:0-2929 GCA_035461325.1 Pyrinomonadaceae bacterium | reverse complement strand
CCAGTCCTATCTTGGCGTGGGCGAAATAGGGGTCAAGTTCAAGAGTCCGCTCAAACTGGTGAATCGCATTAATATATTCTCCACTCCAATAAAATATATAACCCAGATCGGTGTTAGAGATCAGCGATAAGGGATCAACATTCACCGCCGCGGTCATTTCTGCTATGGCCTCATCTCTGTTCCCCATGATCACGGAGAAGAACGCCCGAAGGTGACGGACAGTGGGATTGTAAGGGTCGAGATCTATCGCCCGTTCCAGGACATCCGGCAATCCTGCCCAATCCCACTCGAAAAATAGCTTTATCGCACCCAGGATCTCGTGAGCTTTTGAAAGATCTTCGTCTAGTTGTAGAGCAGTGTGGACCAGGTCCGATGCTTTGGCAAATGCCTCCGCGGGCGGCATCACGCCAAATATCCCGAGCGTACAGTATCCCGCAGCGGTCCAGGCGTGATATGCGGCATTAGAGGGGTCGAGTTCGATAGCACGCTCGCCGAACTGTATAGATCGGCGAAAGTTGTCGGCTGTCCACTTGTGCCAGTAATATCGGCATTTGAGGAAAAGCCGATGGGCTTCGGGGTTGACCTGATGATCCTTCTTTAGCCTTGCCCGCTCCTTCCCCGTTAACTTTACGGAAAGCGCGGCGAGGATCTTTTCCAATAACGAATCCTGCATTAGGAAGACATCGTCAACCGTTTCGTCGAACTGTCCGGCCCAGATCGTCACACCGCTCGGCACCCGCACGAGCCTTGCCGACACGCGTATCCGGCCGTTGTTGGAGGTTTGTATCGTCCCGTGAAGAATGGCGTCCACCCGGAGCTCTTGTCCCGCATCGATCGGATCTTGCGAAAGGTCTGTATAATGACGAACCGCGCTCGTCGGCCTGATCACCATCCGGCCCAGGCTGCTAAGCCCTGTGATCAGAGTTTCTGCGAGTCCGAGTTCCAGCGATTCGTCACGTCCCTCGGCCCGCAAAGAGCAGAACGGCAGCACTGCAAGAGAACCGATATTAGCCGGATCCTGCACACCCTCCGAGCTTTCGGTGCGAACTTCGCCAACGAATCGGTATCCCCGCTTGGGTACATTTTCGATCAGACCGGGCCGGCGGCCTGATTCCCCAAGAGCCCGGCGAAGCTCGTAAATGGTTTGCGTTAGGTTTGCTTCTTCGACGAAAGTATCCGGCCAAAGAAGCTCCATAAGTTCATCCTTAGCCAGTACCCGTCCCCTATTTTGGAGAAGCAGAAGCAGACAGTCGAGAGATTTTGGCTTAAGGGGAACAGGATCGCTTGCGGACAACAACTGTTGGTTCGCCGTATCAAAGCGAAATTCCCCGAACTCGTAGACCTGGTTATCGCGATCCTTCACCGCTGAGATTTTGCTGAGAAATTTCTTAGTAGCCGTTGAAGATTTTCACACGGCGCGTATGCGAAGTTTGATGCAGAAACTAAATGCCGGCCGCATTCGTCGCGAACCGGCCCAAATAAGGAGAATAGCATGAAACATCAGTGTATCATTCGCAAATTTTATGGATCCTTGGCTCTTTCCGCTTTTATCTTTGCCGGTCTGACGGCCACGGCCGCCGCTCAGATCCGGACCGAAATTCCTACCGAAGATCCTGGACCGCCGTTTTACGCACGCATCGAACGCCAAGCCGCCCACACCGAAATCGCGCCGCATACGGACGAGTGGGCCGCGATCGTCTTCTATCGGTCGCCGGAGTGCGTTCCGCCGGATTTTAACCTAATGGACCTTTTTCACGTGCCCCAGGCGTTCGCATGTGAGTTGAAGATCGACGGATTTGAGATATGGCGAAACGGACCGCCGCCGATCGACTTTGCACCCATGATGGCGGTCTTTCGCGGGACAGGCAGCGTTCCCATCTGGTTCGTTTCGTGGCCACAGCTGCAGGCCGCCGTTGCGGATGACAATCTAACACTTACCGAACTAATGGCAATGGATTCCCTGATCGTCGGATCAGCGAACCAGTTTCATGAGACACTGCATCCCACCGATGGTGCAGTCAATCCGCGTTTGGTGATCACCGCACGTGGAACCCTTTCGGACGGCCGGAGTTTCGATCTTCAGCATACGGGCGGCAATAATCGGGCCCAGACGAATATTAGCTTTAAGTGATCGCGTGCCCACCTCGAATCACCTCGGGCGCCTCGATTTGAGGCGCCCTTTTTACTGACCTTGCTGCCGTGCCTCGTTTTCGAGGTCAATACAGCCTTCTCACCGAAGTTCTCAACCTATTAATCAAGTTTCCCGCGACCGGCGTATTTGGCGGATAGGCGATATCCGTATTCATCACCATTATGGATGCCGTGCGGGTCGCGGGTTCGAATTCGAGGTAGCTGATGAAGCCGTTCTGGTCGCCACCGTGGCCGATGAGTCTTCGGCCATCCCGTTGATCGATAAAATAGATCAGCCCGATATCGGTCGTAAAGCCCGGATTACCGTTGGCGTCCACTTCCGCTTTAAGCTGCGGTTGCCACATTTCTTCGAGAGACGAGCGCTTTAGCACAACATTAAATTCACCCTGTCGCTTGGGATCACCGATCAGGAAATTGAGGTACCTCAGCATATCCGCGATCGGCGAGTTCAGACCGCTATTCGACACTGTGATGCCGGTGTCGGCGTCGAAACGGCCCTCGGTCCGCTTTCCGTCGCGGAGGTAGTAGGAGTGTGACCGGCGGCTAAGCAAGTGTGGCGGCGTGGTGTCGAAATAGGTGTCGTGCATCCCGAGCGGCCGCAGGATATTTTTGTCGATGTACGTCTCGTACGATTCGCCCGACACCTCTTCGATCACGCGGCCGAGGTAGATGATGCCGGGGTTTGAGTAGCTAAATTTCGTGCCCGGTTCAAAGAGCACCTCGGTGAACGTGAACATCGCCACAAGCTGTGACCACTCGGTCGGTTCAAAGGGCTCCC
>DATHVL010000138.1:0-3912 GCA_035461325.1 Pyrinomonadaceae bacterium | reverse complement strand
CGGGCATAATCCGTCGCGGTCGCATCATCTTCAGGAACGATGACCGCTGCACGCTGGCTCGTAGCGGCGGCCGCACAGGCCATCATCGCTACGGCAACCGCCGTCGCCCGCAAAAGTTCTGAAAGCCGTAAATTCATGAGCGGTAAAGTTTTGTCATCTCGCCGGTAAGCTCGTGCGGAAAGCACAGTCGATGGAGCCGATAACCCTTCTGCAGTCCACGCACGGCCGCGCTTACCTCCGAGATCTCCTTGATGGAGGGGCTCGAAAATCCTTCTTCCACATAGATGAGATCTTTCGGATTCGCATCGTCGCGGACGTAGAAATTGTGTGACGCCTCGCCCCCCTCGTCTTCATGCAAATAATATTCGGGATCGAAACCGGCACGCTTAACGACATCGCGGGCAGCCGCTACGAAACTGCCGCGATCGGCTTCCGGCATATCAAGGTCGAACGCCTTAAAGAGCTTCCGGTGCAGAAACCGCCCGGCAAGGTCAGCGAGCATAGGATCCTCGGCGTGCTGCCACTGCTTGATATAGAAGAAGACGTCCGTGTCATCAAGTGCTAAATGGTCGTTCAGGCCAAGGCGTTCCCGCCGCAGTATCTTTTCGAAAGGAGTGCCGGACGCGTACCAAACCTCACCGCCTGCGGCAACTATATCCAGGGCACGTCTCAGCAGCGCCTGCAGCACGGCCTCGGCCGCGCGCAGCGTCCGATGAAAATAAACCTGTCGGAACATATAGTACCGCGCCTGCAGATAGTCTTCGACGGCGTAAATTCCGGGCGCTGAGACGTAAAGCTGGTCGTCAGGCTCATTTATCTCGAACGATTTGATGATCCACTCGAGGTCGAAAACGCCGTACTTTACGCCCGTAAAAAGTGAATCGCGAAGCAGGTAGTCCATCCGGTCAACATCGAGCTGCGACGAGACGAGTTGAGCCAGCGCCATCGGCTGAAAATTTCCGCGGATGATCGCCGCGACGCGTTCCGGCAGCTCGGCCGAGTACTCATTCAAGAGCCGGCCGACGCCGGTCTCGCGGCTCAGGACTGCCTCGATCGTAAAATCTTCGTGATGAAAGTCTAGAATCGATTCGACCACGTGGGAAAATGCCCCGTGGCCGATGTCGTGCAGCAGCGCCGCGACCCTGACCGCGGTCCGGTCGCCTTCGTCTAACTTATAGCTGTTGGAGAGTTTAGCCAGTATGCGGGTCGCGAGGTGAAAGGCTCCGAGGCTGTGCGTGAAGCGGGAGTGCTCGGCCCCTTGGTATGCAAAATGCGCGAGGCCCAACTGCCTTATCCGCCGCAGCCTTTGGAACTCGGGCGTATCGATCAAACCAACGATCAGCCGCCCTTCCGCACCGTCCGTCCTCACTCGGATAATGTTGTGAACCGGGTCTCTATAAATTCGTTCGGGCAAGGTATTCTCCACGACGAAGTCGGCATTGACACAAAAAAGTTGGCCGATTTGTTCGAGTACGAGTATAATCAAACAACAAACAGTTTCTCTAACGCACGATGTTATAATCTGGAGTTCGTATGCGGGAAATAGGACTTTTCTTTCTTGTTGTTATCGCGATCCTTTCTTGGGGAACCTCGGAAACATTCGGTCAGGACAGGAATCGAATATCTGGATTCGTTTTCGACGAATCGCGCCGCCCTCTTTCTGATGTCTATGTTGAGCTGCAGGATGATTTCTACTCTACAATCAGCCGCGTTCGCACAAGCGGCTCCGGAATGTTCAATTTCGCGGGACTCCCGTCGGGCAGATATGTCGTAAAGGTGCTGAGCACGGGCACGAATTACGAAGAGCAGTCGGTGGCAGTTGCGCTGATCCCGGTCTCCGCGGTTGCCGGACGCGGGGTCATGTCAGAGCATGTCGACATCTATCTTCGTGCGAGAAAACCGAGAAATGTACCGATGCGGGCCGCCGGGGTCGTTTATGTTCAGGAGGTTCCCTCCGAAGCTCGAAACTTGTATGAAGCCGGGTTAAAGGACCTCGAAAATAACAAGGATGCGGAGGGCCTAGATAAGATCAAACGATCAATAGAGGCATTTCCCGATTACTATCTTGCGCTCGATGCACTTGGCAACGAATACGTAAATCGCGAGCACTATGAAGCCGCCTATATCCTCTTGACGAAAGCGATTAGTGTGAATTCTCGCAGCTTTACCAGCACGTTCGGGCGCGGACTTGCTGCATTCCGCCTTGGAAGAACTGACGATGCGTTGGCCTCTTTCCAAGAGGCTGTAATAATCGACAAGGGATCGGCGAATGCTCACCTATGGCTAGGGATCGCCCATCATGCGAAAGGAAATTTAGAGAGGGCTCTTCGATCGATCAAGGAGGCGGCCAACCTTACAGGTGAAGGGGTGCCTGAGATCCACTGGCAACTTGCCCGGGTCTTGAATGATCAGAAGGAGTATGCCGAAGCAGCAAGGGAACTTGAGCTCTTCTTAAAGTACAGGCCCGATGCCGCGAACCGCGAAAAGATAGAGGAAATGATCCGAACTCTCAAACAGAAAAAGAGCTGATCTCGCCTGTCCGGCACAGTTGCCCGCTTTTGGAGTGAGTTTCGGCCGCTCCGGTCCTATTCATTTAATCGGATTTTATCTAAAAATCTGAATTTTTGACCCACCGAAAGAGTTGTTACCCGCCACACGATCGTAAAAAGTGGACCTTTAACGCCCAAAATCGGGACGATGCCGTCAATTGGCCTACGTTCATTTCCTTGGCTTGATATTTGCCTGAAACACCCCGGAACTCTGTCAGCACGTGCACTCTTATTTTTAATGAACTGTTACCGTGCCCCACAGAGTCTGAGTGAACATTCGAAAGGAGTTTTCAAATATGTCTAGAACTTTTAAGTTTATCTTCGCGACTCTTGCCCTCGCGCTGAGCTTTAGCTTTACGGCTATCGCTCAGGAGACGACGGGTTCGATCGAAGGTACGATCACCGATTCGGCCGGGGCGGTCGTACCCGGCGTCGAAGTAGTTATTACAAGTCAAGCGGTCGGTACGACAGTCGGTTTTCGTCGAACGACCACTACTGACCGGAACGGTTTTTACCGGGTTCAGCAGATCCCGCCGGGTTCGTACATCGTTTCGACGACCCCAACTGCCGGTTTCGGTTCAGCAACCACCAACGAAGTCCGCGTCGAGCTAGGCCGCTCGACTCCGGTAAATATTGCACTTGCAGCGGGTGGGGAGAATTTCGAGGTTACGGTTACGGCCGATCCCTTGGCGATCGACCCGACCGGTAGCCAGATCCAGACCAATCTCTCGGCCCGTGCCGCAGAACTTCTCCCCAAGGGGACAAATTTCACGAGCCTTCTTACCGTGGCGCCGGCCGTTCGCAATGAACCGCTTAGTGGCGGCTTCCAGATAGACGGTGCGTCAGGTTCGGAGAACACATTTATCATCGACGGTCAGGAAGTATCGAACTTCCGTACCGGTACGCTGAACTTGAATAACAACATCCCCTTCCAGATGATCCAGGAGGTTCAAATAAAATCTTCGGGGTTTGAAGCTGAATTCGGCGGTGCCACGGGTGGCGTGGTCAACGTTGTGACTCGCGGCGGAAGCAATCAACTCCGCGGGGAAACCGGTATCGAATTCCGCATCGCTAAGTTTCAGGGAAACCCGCGTAACTTCCTTCGCCAGACTAATTTTCCTGGCGGTACCGTTGCAGAGTACATTCCGGTAGCTAAAGACGGCGGCACCGATTGGTTCCCTTACATGAGTTTAGGCGGACCGATCATCAAGGATCGGGCTTGGTTCTTCGGCAGCTACGCTCCGCAGATCATCAATATCGATCGTACAGTGGGTCTTTACGGTAGTAATATCAACCCGGCAACTCGCCAAATTACGAACGTTAACACTTACGCTTTCCGTCAGAAGAACGAGTATGCTTTTGG
>DATHVL010000137.1:0-9304 GCA_035461325.1 Pyrinomonadaceae bacterium | reverse complement strand
GATTTTGGATTTTGGATCTGCGATCGCGGATCTCTCCTTGACCAACAAACCCGGTCCATCCAAGACCATCTTCGAGAAAAAGTTTACGGGAAACTTAACGCTTCCCTTCGTCCTTTAGATCTAACAACCATCTAACGCCGTGGGGCGATCCGATATTCAAATCCAAAATTGATCAGACGCGACGGCGCTTCGGCGGCCTGCAGCCGTTGTGCGGGATCGGCGTGGTATCGCGGATCGCGGTCACGCGGATGCCCGCCTGATTGATCGCACGGATCGCGGATTCACGTCCGCCGCCCGGGCCCTTTACCCTGACCTCGACCTCACGCATACCGGCCTCGAGCGCCTTGCGTGCGACCTCTCCGGCTGCCTGCTGGGCGGCGAAGGGCGTGCCCTTGCGCGACCCGCGGAAGCCGCGAGCACCCGATGACGACTGAGCGACAAGATTGCCCTGCGTATCGGTGATCGAGATCAGCGTGTTATTGAAAGAGGCCGAAACGTGAACTATCCCGACGGGAATATTCTTCCGCTCTTTCTTCTTAAAAGTCTTTTTCTTCGGTGCTTTTGCCATATCAGTTGTCGGTTGTCGGTTGCCGGTTGTCAGTTCAGCTCAAATACTGACCACTGACCGCTGACAACTGCTCACTACTTCTTACCCGGTGCCTTCTTCTTCGCGACGGCTGCCTTACGCGGACCCTTGCGGGTACGGGCATTCGTCGACGTACGCTGTCCGCGAACCGGCAGGCTGCGGCGATGACGCAAACCGCGATAACAGCCGATATCCATCAGGCGCTTGATATCCATCTGGACGCGCTTGCGAAGGTCGCCCTCGACTTCGACATCCTGATCGAGTATCGAGCGAACCTTGTTCAATTCCTCTTCGCTCAGATCTCGGATCTTTGCTTCGAGGCCGATGCCTGCCTTGCTCAGGATCTCGGTCGCACGCGAGCGTCCGACGCCGTAAATGTATGTTAATCCGATCTGTGCCCTTTTATTGGGCGGAAGATCTACACCTGCTACACGAGCCATAATTTCCTATTTTCGGCGTGTACCCGGACGGCAAACGGCCATCGCGGAGCCACGTCCTCTCCTTATCCCTGACGCTGTTTGTGCTTCGGATTCTCGCAAATCACGCGCACAACGCCCTTCCGATGAATGATCTTGCACTTATCGCAGATCTTTTTTACTGACGGTCGCACTTTCATATGATCACAGCCTCTTTACTTATAGCGATATGTGCTTCGCCCGCATTTCCGGTCATTGACCCGGAGCCAACCAGCTGAATAGTTGGACAAACCGTTAATGTTAACCTTTTTGCTCGGCTTTTTCAAGTTATGCCGCGGCCTGTTCGCCCTTTTCTTTCCCCAGGCTTTTTTTCTGCTCACGGGTCAGGGTCAGTATCTCCGGGCCGTCCACGGTAACCGCGATCGTATGCTCAGCATGGGCCGAAGGCTTGCCGTCCAAGGTCACTACCGTCCATCCGTCGCCCAGCGTTTTGGTCTCCGGTACGCCGAGGTTAAGCATCGGTTCCAAGGCGAAACAGTAGCCTGCTCGTATCTTTTCCCGCGTTCCCGGACGGCCGTAGTTCGGTATTTGCGGGGCCTCATGCATCTGACGCCCTATGCCGTGGCCCGTGTAATCTCGGACTATTCCGTATCCGAACGGCTCCGCGTGGCTTTGAACCGCGTGGCCGATGTCGCCGACTCGCCTACCGGGCCGGCACTCCTCGATCGCCTTGTCCAGGCATTCCTCGGTAACGCGGATAAGCTGCTTAAGTTCGTCGCTGATCTTGCCCACCGGGATGGTCGTCGCCGTATCTCCCACAAAACCCTCGAGCGTGCACGCCATATCAAGCGAAATTATGTCGCCCTCCTCAAGTGGTATATCGGTCGAGAATCCGTGAACGATCTGTTCGTTCACCGAGGCACAGATCGCGTACGGAAAAGGCGACATCCCGCGCGGTTTGTAACCGATGAACGTGGGTATCGCACCGCCGTCTCGCATCATCTTTTCGGCCCGGGCATTTAGCTCGAGCGTCGTGATGCCCGGAGCCACCATCGACCGCAGAGTCTCGCGAACCTCGGCGATAAGCTCGCCGACGGCCCTCATCTTTTCCAGATCCTTTTGAGACTTTGCTACGATCATCCCTTTTCCGAACAAGAATGCATTGCCGATATCAAGTGCCGTGCGGACCCAAACCGAATGCATCGCTAAACCAGCTTTTCCAATTCGCTATAGATCGACTCGACGTCGCCGGTACCGTCAACCTTTGAAAGCCGGCCCGACTCGCTGTAAAAATCCAAAAGCGGGCGGGTCTCGGTGTCATAGGTCTCAAGCCGGGTGCCCACGCTTTCCTCATTATCATCGGCCCTGTGACTGAGCGCCGTATCGGGATGCTTGTCGCAAACACCTTCGACCTTAGGCGGCCGCGAGTAAATGTTATAGATCTCACCGCATACGGGGCATGTTCGTCGCCCGGTGAGCCTTTTCATCAGCTCTTCTCGGGGTACGGCGACCTCGATCGCACGAATTTCCTTGCCCTGCTGCTTGGCGAGTTCCTCGAGCTGCTCCGCCTGGACCGCTGTTCTCGGATAGCCGTCGAGCACATAGCTGCCGTCGGCGGGCTCGCGATCCGTCCTTTCTTTTACGACGCGATATGTGACCTCATCGGGGACCAACTTGCCGGAGAGCATTATCTGCTGCACCTCACGGGCGAGAGGCGTGTCCGCGTTCTTCATCTCGCGAAACATATCGCCCGTCGAGATCTGCGGGATCCCCCGTCGTTCGTCGAGCATCCGTGCCTGTGTGCCCTTGCCGGCTCCCGGGGCTCCTATCAAAACGATTATCTTTGCCATTTCGTCATACCGCAGAGACGCTTAAGACGCAAGAGAAAAGCCCGGGCGGTACCCTTTCCACTTTTCGCTGCTTGCGTCCCATGCGGTTCAAATTACCGCTTAATTGCGTCGGCCGCGTAGTCGCGAGCCGGCTCCGAGGAACCCCTCGTAATTACGCATGACCAATTGTGCCTCGATCTGCGAAACGGTATCCATTGCCACGCCTACCAAGATAAGCAGCGATGTTCCTCCGAAGAAGAACTGATATCCAAGGCCGGTCGGTATCCAGCTAAGCCCTGGCGTCGCCGTCAGGAATGCATCCAGCCGATCACCGATGAACGGCAAACGTGCGACGCGGAATCCGCTGAGCAACACCTGCGGCGCGAATGCCACAAACGCAAGATAGATGGCACCCACCGTGGTCAACCGTGTCAGAATGCCGTTCAAATAATCAGCCGTCGGGGCCCCGGGACGAATGCCGGCGATAAACCCGCCGTGCTTTCGCAGATTGTCGGCGACGTCATCGACGTTGAAAATGATAGTTATGTAGAAGAACGTAAAGATCACGATCAACGAAATGAAAACGAGCTCGTAATACGGGTCGCCGCCGTGGAACTGCTGAAAGAACGCCTGAACCTTTGACCATGTCGCATTCGGATCGTTCGGATCAGCCGGGAACGCCGAGAGTATCGTCTGCGGCATCGCCAGCACGGACGAAGCGAAGATCACGGGGATAACACCGCCCATGTTGATCTTCAGAGGCAAGCTGGTTTCCTGGCCGCGGAATGTCTGGTTTCCGACCCGCCGGCTGGCATAGCTGATCGCAATCTTTCGCCGTGCCGATTCGACATAAACGATCAACGCGATCAGGGCGACCATCACCGCCACAAGGAAGATGACGCCGAGCGTCTGCATCGCATCACCGGCACGGACGCGGTCAGAGACCTGCATCACCGCACTCGGCAGCCCGATAACGATTCCGGCGAAGATCAGCAGCGAGATACCGTTGCCGACGCCGCGTTCGGTGATCTGCTCACCGAGCCACATCACAAAGATGGTGCCCGTCGTCAGCGTGATGACGATCATCATCGTCGCCATCCAGCTATTCTCGATAATGCCGTTGCGGCTAAGCCATGTGGCGACGAAGAACGTCTGGACGGTGCACAGTACTACGGTCAGGTAACGCGTATATTGATTGAGCTTTTGCCGGCCCACCTCGCCCTCTTCCTGGATCTTTTTGACCGCAGGCGAAAGAACGGGCATAAGCTGCATAATGATCGACGCCGTGATATAGGGCATCACGCCCAGGGCGAAGACCGAGATCGTGCGGAAGTTGCCGCCCGAGAAAAGGTCGAGAACGCCCAACAGGGTTCCCGAAACCTCATTCCACATTTGCTCGAGCCGGACCTTATCGATACCGGGTGCGGCAACGTGAGCGCCGAGCCGGTAAATAGCCAACAGCCCGAGCGTAAACATGATCCGCTTACGCAGCTCAGGAATGCTGAACATGTTTTGGATGGCGCTGAAAAACTTCTCCATACTTTCCTTCGATGCTCGTTACAAATGTGGGTCTATCAAAAACGTATAGATACGGGCCTTAGGCCTCAGCGGCAGCGGCCTTCACGATATCTGTCGCGGTGCCGCCGGCCTTTTCGATCTTTTCGCGCGCGGCCTTTGTAAACCGGTGCGCTGAGATCTTGAACGACTTGGTAACATTGCCGGTTCCGAGAATGACCAGGTCGTGCTTTGCCTTTTTGATCAGGCCGCGTTCGTGAAGAACTTCGGGCGTGATCTCGTCGCCTGACTCAAAATTCGATTCGATCTTTGCCAGGCTGATCTCGATCCACAGCTTCTTGAAGATGTTCGTGAAGCCGCGCTTGGGCAGACGTCGCTGCAGCGGCATCTGGCCGCCCTCAAAACCGGGACGGCTGCTGTAGCCCGAGCGTGATTTCTGGCCCTTATGGCCGCGCCCGGCGGTCTTGCCCAGGCCCGATCCGGGGCCGCGTCCGACGCGCTTTTTCTTATGCGTGGAGCCCTTTGCCGGCTTTAAATTATTCAATGATAATGCCATTTTTCTATCCCTCAAGCCCTTTTCGCCCCGTGCCTAAAGGCCGGGGGACGTTAGACCGATGCTAGTCAACGATCCTCAAAAGATGCGGGACCTTTTCCACGATGCCCCGCATCGACGGGTTATCATCCCTTTCGACCGTCTGGTTGAGCTTCGTGATGCCGAGCCCGCGAACGATCGCCTTTTGCTTCTTGGAATACCCGATCGAGCTTCTGTAATACTGGATCTTGATCTTCCCGGTGTTGTCGTTTTCGGTTTTCTTAGCCATTACTTTTATCAGGTACCGCAGGCAAGCCTTTAAGGGCCCGGCATCCGCTGTCGCCTTATACCAATTCTTCTACCTGTTTGCCGCGTAAACGTGCGACCTCGATCGGGTCCTTCATCCGCATCAGGCCGTTAAAGGTCGCCCTGACGACGTTGTGAGCATTGCTCGAACCGAGGATCTTGGTACGTACATTATGAACGCCAAGCGTCTGCAGCACCAATCGGACCGCGCCGCCCGCGATAACGCCGGTACCTTCGGCAGCCGGTTTGAGCAGCACGCGGCCCGCCCCGTATTCACCGATCAGTTCGTGCGGCAGCGTTCCGTCGATAAGCGGTACGCGGATGAGGCTGTTCTTGGCGGCCTCGACCGCTTTCTTAATAGCGTTCGGAACCTCTTTAGCCTTTCCGGTGCCGAACCCCACGTGACCGGCCTCATCGCCGACGACCACAAGTGCCGCGAACGACATGTTCTTGCCGCCCTTGACGACCTTGGTCACACGGTTGATCTGGATCAGCTGGTCCTTGAGGATCAAGCCGTTCGGAGAGATCCGTTTATTCTTATCCATTGCCATTTTCTTCGTTTCCTCCGGCCGCTGCCTCGTTCTTGTTCAATCCGGCCTCACGCGTTGCGTCGATCAAAGCCTTGACGCGGCCGTGGTAAACATAACCGCCGCGGTCAAAGACGACATTCGAAACGCCTGCCGCGACCGCACGTTCGGCGACCGCCTTGCCGACCTTTGCTGCGGCGTCAATGTTACCGCCGGTCGAACCGCGGAGGTCTTTTTCGGTGGTCGAGGCAGTCGCAAGCGTTTTGCCGCTGACGTCATCGATGACCTGCGCATAGATGTGGTTCAGGCTGCGAAAGACCGCGAGGCGGGGCCTTTCGGCGGTGCCGTGCACTTTCTTCCGGATACGGCTGTGAACGCCGCGGCGGATCTCTGCTCTACTTTTCTGTGCCATATTCTTATACTCGCGAGCCTAAACTTTCCGGCCCGCGGCCTTTCCAAAAACTATTTACCCGTCTTACCCGGCTTGAGCCTGTAATACTTGTCTGCGTAACGGACGCCCTTGCCCTTATATGCATCAGGCTTGCGGAGGCGGTTAAGCTCAGCGGCCACCTGGCCCAGCTTCTGCTTATCGATGCCCGAAAGGGTGATCGTGAGCTGATACTGGTTGATAGATGTCTTTGCGCCGACACGTTCGGTCTTTGCCTCGATGCCGTCCGGGAGTGCGTACTCGACCGGATGCGAATAGCCGAGAGCGAAGACGATCTTCTTACCCTGGACGTCCGCTTTATAACCGACGCCGACGAGATCAAGCTGTTTGCTGAACCCCTCTGTCACACCGACCACGGCGTTGTTAACCAGGGCGCGGGCCAGGCCGTGAAATGCAGCATAACTTTCGTCCTTTCGTTCAGCGGTGAGCACGCCGTCGTCCTGCGAGAACTTGATCCCTTCCGGGATAGGAGCGGTCAATTCGCCCTTAGGCCCTTTGACCTGGACGGCCGCATCATTGATGGTAACGGTCACTCCGCTGGGGATCGTTATCGGTTTCTTTCCTACTCGTGACATATGTTTGTTCGGATTGGACTGCTTGCCTCGGGGGCGAGCATTTCATCCATTAAATTAATAAACCTGTGCAAGTATCTCGCCGCCGACCTTTTCGGTCCGGGCGCGCTTGCCGCTCATCAGACCTTTTGAGGTCGAAACGATGTTGATACCGTAGCCGCCGAGCACCCTAGGGATCTCGGTCGAACCTACATAAACGCGACGGCCCGGCCGCGAAACTCGCGATAGATGCGTGATCGATGAAACGCCCTTCGCGTCGTATCGTAGAAAGACCCGGATCATAGATTTCGTGCCTTCGCCGCTGGTCGCGTAATTATTGATATACCCCTCTTCCTTGAGGATGCGGGCGACCTCGAGCTTGAGTTTCGAGCTCGGAATATCCACCTTGGTGTGGTTTGCCCGTATCGCGTTACGGATGCGGGTCAGCATATCGGCTATTGGATCTGTCATTACTCTTATTAAACTCCGTCAAATCGCGGCGGTTCGGGCACAATGCCCGCCTTCCGCGGCCTTAAACTACCAACTTGATTTCACAACGCCCGGGATCTGGCCCTCAAGAGCGAGTTCGCGAAGTGCCACGCGCGAGACCCCGAACTTTCGCAGGTAACCGCGCGAGCGGCCGGTCTGTGAACAGCGGTTGCGGACCCGAACGGGGCTCGCATCACGCGGCATCTTCTGCAGTTTCATCACCGCTTCGTCGACGGCCTCGGCGGTCGATCTCGGATCGTTAATGATCTTCTTCATCGCCGCACGTCGCTCGGCCCACAAGGCGACGCGACGCTTACGCTTTTCGTTCTTTACTACTTTACTGATCTTTGCCATTTCTATTAATCCCTAATTTTGCCGGAAAGGCATTCCCATACTCTTTAGCAGCGACCTGGCTTCCTCATCGGTCCGTGCGGTCGTTACGATCGAGATGTTCATCCCGCGGGTCTTATCCACCTTGTTAAAATCGATCTCCGGGAAAATAAGCTGCTCGCGAACGCCTAAGGTATAGTTGCCGCGGCCGTCAAATGCCTTTGCCGAGATGCCGCGGAAGTCGCGGACACGGGGCAGAGCAACCGAAATAAGCCTGTCGAGAAACTCGTACATTCGCTCGCCGCGAAGCGTGACCATCGTACCGATTGCCATTCCCTGGCGGAGCTTAAATGCCGCGATCGACTTCTTCGCCTTTGTAACGACGGGCTTTTGGCCGGTTATGCTTCGCAGCTCTTCGGTCGCGACGTCGAGGATCTTTGCATTCGCGCTTGCCTCGCCGAGGCCCATGTTGACGATGATCTTGTCGATCTTCGGCACGGCCATCGGATTCTTGATGTCGAACTCCTTGGCAAGGGCCGGAGCGACCTCTTTCTTATATTTGTCTCTTAATCTAGCCATTGTTTGATCCACCTAATGTTTGGGCCCCGCCGCGTATCGCAGCTATTCCAAACGTCAAACTATCCTATTCTTCGTTCTCCGCCTCGCGGTCGGCCTTGGTCTTTTTCGGTTCTTTCGTACCGAAAACATCGATCACAGGGACCACCTCGCCGCTTTTTGCGACGCGGACCTTTTCACCATCACGCGTCTCATAGCGAACACGGGTCGGCTTACCGGTCTTGGGGTCGACGAGAGCAACGTTCGAAACATTTACCCACGCTTCCTGTTCGATGATGCCGCCCTCCTGGTTTAGCTGCGGAACCGCCTTTTTATGACGCTTCATCACCATCGCACCTTCGACCTTGACCTTGCCGCTGCGGGCATCGACGGCGATAACCTTACCGCGGAGCGGCTGGCGCTTGCCGTTGCTGTCATAGCGGTTAAATTCACGGCCGGCGATAAAGACCACCTGGTCGCCCCGCTTGATCTTGCTTTTAACTGTTCCTGTCTTTACGGTTTTCATCTCTTTACTCAATGCCCGTGCCCGTGGGGCACGGCGTCGTTTGCTATATCACCTCGGGTGCAAGCGAAACGATCTTCATAAAATTCTTTTCTCGAAGCTCGCGGGCGACCGGGCCGAAAACGCGGGTGCCCACCGGAGTTCCGTCGTCCTTGATCAATACTGCGGCGTTCTCATCGAAGCGGATGTAGGTGCCGTCCTTACGGCGGACCTCTTTCCGCGTCCGCACGATCACGGCGTTGTAGACCTTGCCCTTTTTAGCCGTCCCGTCCGGCGACGCTTCTTTTACGGTGACCTTGATCTTGTCGCCGAGGCGTGCGATCTTGGCGGTCGATCCGCCGATCGGTGCGATCATCTCTACCCGTTTCGCCCCTGAATTGTCTGCGACCGACAAAGAGGTCTGCATCTGAATCATAACTTTAACTCCCTTCGAGTCATTGGAAGTTCGACTTCCTGGACTGTCAAGACTTACTAGACTTCCTAGACCGTCTTACAATTCTGCCTTCTGAATGATTTCCACGACACGCCAACGCTTTCTAGCTGACAGCGGCCGCGTTTCAACGATCTTGACCTTGTCGCCGATCTTGGCCCCCTGTTCGTCATGGGCCATAAATTTCTTACGCTTGCGTACGTATTTGCGATAGATCGGGTGCTTTATCAAACGGTCCACCCGGACGACGACCGTATTGGTCATCTT
>DATHVL010000136.1:0-5271 GCA_035461325.1 Pyrinomonadaceae bacterium | reverse complement strand
TTGCCGCCAAATTGCCGCACGGCGATATCGTCAGGCAGAGCCGCCGAAAATTGCTCGATTATGCCCTTCACTACTTCAGCGGCCTTCTGTGGGTCGGACTCGTCGTAGATTAGCATGGCCGCGCAGATATCCTCCGCGGTCGCACCTCGCCCGTCGAGAGACAGTAAAAGAAGCGCCTTCAAAATAAGCTTTGCCTGCAGCCGCTGGATCACCGGGATCTTCGCCACGACCTCGCTGTTGAGCTTGTCATACGCGGCGAAGGCGTCTTGGAGATCCGCCATCTTTCGCAGGCTCGACTCCGCCGCATCAAACACCTCATCAAAGGCGATCAGCGAATTCGCAGGGCGTCCTAGAATCCGCTTGCCTGCCTCGGATGCAAAGCCGAGCAGCGCGAATTCCTGAACAAACAGCCTTACATAAGGCGCAACTTCCAATATCCCGGGGTGGAGCGGGTAAAGCAGCGAGAACTTTTGCGAGCTCCAGCGAAAGTTCGGCACCACTGACCTGAAAAACTCGTAGATGTCCGCGATCACCGGCTCGACACCTTGGTTCTTGGGAAAAACGTGAGCGTTTACTACTTTGTAGAGGTGTTCCTGGTCCAGAAAGTCTATCGAGTACGTTCTGGCGATAGCTGCATTGGTGCCGTCAGCCCCGGAAATATCGTCATCGAGAGCGAGGCAGAGCATTACGTTCCGGCCCTTTGCAACCTCGGCCAGTTCGCCGAGGACAGGCCCGTCGTCGCGAGAGACCCGAGAAGTTCGTTCCATTGCCGTGTCGACGATCACGATCAACGGAAGGTCGCCGACCCGCTTTGCCGCCTCTGCGAGTAGTTCCGTCGGTGATTCAACTGGGAATGGATTTTCCTCTCCGAATTCGGCAATGATCCCTTCGTAAAGCTCTTCCAGCAAAGTGGCCTTGAGTCCGCGCCTTACTCGTACTACAGGATATCTGCGGCGCATTAGCGACAATGCCGAGGCGCTCACATGTGAATCCTGGACACGGGACCGAAGTTCGGCTTTTGCAAGAACGGCTCCGAGTGCTGCAAGAAAGTGGCTTTTGCCCACGCCCCGATAGCCCGCGAGCGCAAGTGCGGCGCCTGACTGGTCCGTTACCCTCCCTGCCGCATCCAGCCACTTGGCCATCAACGCCGAGGTGCTGTCGGTAAAGCAGTATGCGGAGAGGACCGTTTCTGGGTCGGAGGTGTAATCCGATACTCCCTGAAAGGTGCGAACGTCAACAATATCCTTAACTTTCTCCTGAAGCCGTTTCATCTATTTTCTTGTTATTTTTGCCGCGATCGGGCATCGCAGAAATGCATGAGGAACATCAAAAAGGGCAAAGATGGAAGGGCCGGCAATGCGGCCTTTACACATTGTATCAATTTTTTGGTTTTGTGCGAAAGAATTTCTCGCATTATCGGCCCGTCCCTCTTTTAACCGTCGCAACGAATTCTGCGGAACGCGCATCATATATTTATTGATTTAGAACGTGAACAACCTTAGTATTAAAGAAGAATTATATTTCGGAGGCTTTATGCGATTTGAACCGATCCGTCGAACTGCGGCATTCGTTACGATGTATGCCCTGCTTTTAGGTGCCGTCGGATTTTTCCCATTGTCTTCCGCGGCCCAAACGACCGACGGAAGTAAAGCGAATTCGTCTGCGGTAACCCAAAGCTCTACGAAGCCGCTTTCAACCAACGAAGATCCTTCTCAGATCGGTAAGCGCAAGATCAACAAAGGAACGGATAAGTTTTTTGGCTGGCTAGGCGGGTCCCAGGAAAAAGAGATCGCCTTGGGCCGCCAACTGGCCCTTGAGGTCGAGCAGTCCGCGAAGCTCGTTGAAGATCCGATGATCACCGAGTACATCAACCGTGTCGGCCAGAACATTGTTCTGCATTCGGATGCAAAGATCCCTTTCACGATAAAGGTTATCGACAGTGACGAAGTGAATGCTTTCGCACTGCCGGGCGGTTATTTCTTCGTCAATAGAGGGCTTATCCTTGCCGCTGACAACGAAGCAGAACTCGCGGGCGTTATGTCGCACGAGATCGCGCACGTTGCAGCCCGGCACGCCATGGAAAACCAGGGTAAGCTGCAGGCGATCAATTACGGCCTGTTGGCGACCATCATATTTGGCGGTGGGATCGCAAGTGCGATCGCCCAAAATGCCGGCGGTTTGGGCCAGCTTTTAAGCTTCCTGAAGTTCAGCCGAAACGCCGAACGTGAGGCCGATATACTTGGCGTGCAGTATCTCTATGCCGCAGGTTACGATCCCACGGGCATGGCGACGATGTTCGAAAAGCTCAACGAAAAGAACAAGAAAAAACCCGGCACTTTCGCAAAGGTCTTTGAATCCCACCCGCAATCGCTCGATCGTCGCGACGCCAGCCTTGAACTGGTAGGTCGATTCCCGGAACGCGAGGAATATATTATCAGTACCTCTGAGTTCCAACGTGTGAAAGACCATTTGATGAAGCTCACCAACGCGAGGGCAGGTGTAGTCAGCGATCTTGAAGACGAGGAAGACGGCCGGCCGACTCTGAAACGCCGGCAACCGGCACCCGACGGCTCTGACCCGGCAGATCCGGATGGTGTATCGAGTTCGTCGGAAAGCGGGCCGCCGCAACTGAAACGCCGCGGCGAACCGGATCCGAAGCCTTCCCCCCAACCGTAAGCGAACCGAAAAAAATAAGGAGCCTGCCGATCACTCGGCGGGCTCCTTTATTCTTGAGTAAATTGTGTTCCTTATCTTACCGCGAGTTTCTGCTTCAGCCTTTCGATCTGCTGGGCATCGGCAGCCAGTCGCAGAGCCCGTTCCCACGACTCACGCGCCTGGCCCGCTTTATCTTGTGCCTTATAAACGTCCCCCAAGTGCTCTTGTATTGTCGCCGATGAAGGGTCAAACTTTGCCGCCTCTTTCAGATAGCGTTCCGCCTCCGCAAGATTCCCCAGTTTGAAATGAGCCCAGCCCAAGCTGTCGAGGTACGACGGATTGGTCGGGTCGACCTTTACGGCTTCCTCGATCATTTTCTTCGCTTCTTCCGTTCGTTCGCCCCGTTGGATCAAGAAATAACCGAGATTGTTCAGCGCGATCGGATTACCCGGGGATTGGGCAAGCACACCTCTGAGCGTCGCCTCTGCGGCCGCAAAATCCCCGGCCCGATTCTGAGCGGTTGCAAGAGTTAATTGAGCTATCTGCTTTCGTTCAGTTCCGCGTGCCAGCTTAAATGCTTCGTTTGCGGCGTCGGCTGCCTCCTTGGACCGGTTCGCGACAGTGTAAAGATGCGAAATAAACAATAGATTCGAGTATTCATCTTGCGAACCGATCGTCACCGTGTTTCGACTGCCTGCTGCGTCAGGAACCCGCTCGTTTAGTTTGCGGATCCCGGCGACGGCCTCGTCAACTCGCCCAGCTTCCGTCAGCAAGGTCGCTTCGAGGCGGATAAACCCGATGTCGTCCGGGGCTCTTGAACGAGCCGCCTTCACCGCAACCAAGGCCCTATCACGCCGTCCCGATTCGCGATAGTAAGTGATCAGCTGCCGATCCGCAAAAAGGTCTTCGTTCCCGAACAGCTTACGCGCCCGGGCGATCTCACGCTCGACAGCGGCATCGTCGTTGCGCCCCTTATAAAGCGTGATCAGCTTTTCAAGCACCCGCATCGCGAATATACGCTCGTCCGGGGCAAGAGTTCTTGCTTCATCGAGCCCGCGTATCGCAAAAGCTTTTTCATAAGCAGCCGTTGCTGCTGCGTGGTCCCCGTTTAGCAACAGCATATCTGCCATTTCTACCTGAATATCCGCCGCTCCCGCCCGGTCGCTTGTCATCAAACGTTCGACCGCTGAAGTATATAGCCGTTCTGCATCATTATCTTTGCCCGCGCGCGAATACACCCTAGCGAGCAGGTTGACGAGCGATATATTGTCCGGATTCGCATAAACTGCTTGTGTTAGAGATTCGATAGCGGTCTCGGCAGCGGGGCCCTCGGCGGAATCCAGAGCCTCACGCAGTAGCTCAACCGCGGTAAGGTTTCCGGGACTATCTGCGACGATCGCACTAAAGGTTTCGACGGCCTCCTTGACCTTTCCGGCTTCGAGCAGCGCTGAGCCAAGCTTCATCGACGCATTCTCGCTGGAGAGATTTTCTTGCGAGCCCATCACCATCCGATAAAATTGCGTGTCGAGCGGAGTGGCAGCTCCTACCCATTTCCGCAGAGCATCGATCTCTTCTTCCCGCTTCCCCTGTCGTTCATAGATAGCACTCAAAAATGCCCATGCCTCCGCATTTCGCGGATCCAGGCGAGCAACGTGCCCCCACTCCTTCTCGGCAAATGTAAGCAGCTGTTTATCGAACGAGGTTGAGCCAAGCCGAGACTGATACGAATAAAGCCGGGCCATTATGCGCCTCGCCCCGAAATTATCCGGTCCGACACGTGTCGCGAGCCTTGCAAGAGCCAGAGCTTCGTTGACCTGCGCGTCTCCCGGCTGCTGGGCAATTTCCAGCTCTGCGAGCGCGGTGTAGCCTTCTGCCAATGTGGGGTCAAGTTCGACTGCCTGTTTGAAAGCGTTTCGGCCCGCCTGAATCGCTGCAGCTATACGCGAGTTCGAACGGGTTCGGCGCATTGACCACACGTGCCGCTGCCCTTCCATCAATTTCGCCAGCGCCGCCTCGCGTTCTTGACGGCTGACCGTTTGGCCTTTCTCGAAGGCGTCCAGCCTGCGGCCGAGTTCGTGCGACAAACTTTGCGTTGAGCCGGAAACAGACGCCGGTGGCGTCGAGGCCGCTTCGGTTCCCTGTGCGGCCGCGCCAACCGGTAAGACAAGAACGAGGCTTAGAAAAATTGAACTGCGAAACGAAATCATTTTTGAATAGATCCCCCGAGTGAAAAAAAAGCGGCTGCAGGAAGCCGCTTTCTACTGCTTTTTAACGTGCGGCAGCTTAACATTACGGCTGCTGCTGTGTGGTTCTCGTCGCCGAACTTTGCTGTGAGATAACAGTCGTCAGCGCTTGTGGTATTTGATTTGAAAAAATGTCTCCTTGATTCTCAATGATCTGGTCGATCATCTCAAATTTTTCGCGATCAAAATCCTTGGTCATCAACACCCCGTTCTTGTCGATCGTCATCGGATAGAGACCGAAAAGCTGATTCTTGAAATTTTGAAAGAATGAGCCATCGTCGGGCGGCAGTACGTTCAGGCGTTCCGGATTTGCCTCAGGTACGCTCGCGCCGATCAACTCGAGCTGTTCCTTTGATTTGTTGACATAACTGCT
>DATHVL010000135.1:0-3495 GCA_035461325.1 Pyrinomonadaceae bacterium | reverse complement strand
GGCTGTGAACTTATCCATCCACTCGCCGTTAAACCTCAGCTCCGTTTTCTCGGGATCCAGCAGCTTGAACATCTGTGCCTTGTACGTTTCGGCATTGGTGGCCACTTCCTCACGCGAGAGCGGCGGCCGCGTCACATTCTTCCCCGAAGGGTCGCCGATCATCCCAGTAAAATCGCCGATCAAAAAGATCACCGTGTGCCCCAGGTCCTGAAACGCCTTCAGTTTGCGGATCACCACCGTGTGACCCACGTGGATATCCGGCGCCGTCGGGTCAAGCCCCAGCTTCACACGCAGCGGCTTGCCCGTCTTGGCCGAACGCTCAAGCTTGGCCCTCAGATCCTCTTCGCGGATAAAGTCAATTGTCCCTTTTTTCAGGTAGGCGAGCTGCTCGTTAATGGTCATATACGAAAGCTGTAATTATAGCTCACGATACATTATGTACGCATCGACGGGGCCGAGTTCTTTATGTCGGAAGACGTTTGAGATGGATCACCTTAGGCGAAAAAATTGATTCCGGTAATGCGGTGTGAAACAATGATGCCCTCAGAAATCCCAGAACCGGAAAAGATCTATGACTCCAAGTTCCTTCGTTACGCCTTACCATAATCGCCGTAAGTTCTTGTTTTGTCTTCTCTTTTTAGCTTTGGCTGCAGGCTTTTTGTTGAACCCGGAGCGGCCCGCGACAAAAGATCTCGCCACGCAGCCGACGGCACTCGGCATTCTTGCGTTTCAGCGTACCCAATTTTTCACCTCCGGTTTAACGACCACATCGATCCTTGCGGTGAATAGTGATGGCACGGGACAAGTCACGCTTGCCTCGGCGGATGTGCCTCCGGTTTTTATTCTGGAACCCGCTTGGTCGCCGGACGGGACTAAGATCGCATACGTTAGCGATTTCGATATTTGGGTTATGGCCGCCGACGGCAGCGGAAAGGTAAATATAACCAATAACGGCCAGCGAATGCTGGAACGCAATCCTTCATGGTCCCCGAGCGGTTTGATAGCCTTTGAGGGTGATGGCCAGATCTGGACAATGGCTCCGGATGGCTCGGGCCAGACGCCGTTCTACGCGATAACTCAGTTATTTCCCTCCGATCCTGCCTGGTCACCGGACGGAACTAAATTATTGTTTACGACCGCTGACGATATTTGGGTTATTAACTCCGACGGTACGAACCAACGCCGTGTTACGAACAATTCGGTCCCCGATACCGATCCCGCCTGGTCGCCCGACGGGCAAAAAATAATATTCGGCAAAGCGGGCAACGGTATTGCTGTGATCGGCCTCGATGGCTCCAATGAGATCTTGCTGACCAACGGAGCCAACGACAGCTCTCCATCATGGTCCAACGATGGAACGAAGATCGCGTTTGTTCGAAGGGGCTCGACGGTGAACGGGATCTACACGATGGATGCGGTGGGGGGCAATCAACTGCGCATCGTTGCCGATATTCCCGGTCAACCCGGACAGAGCGAGAATGACAATCCGGTATGGCGGCCGGTCGCCGCCGTTCCAAATACTGTTATCGTAAGCGGACGAATATCCCGCAACGGCGAGAGCCTCGTGGGCGCCGTCGTTGAGTTGACCGGTTCGATAACGCTTTCTACAGTTACCAACGCGCTCGGTGAATACCGGTTCGAAAACTTGCCGAAGACCGGGACCTACACGATCACGCCGATAGTTCCGGGCCACGTTGTAACGCCCGTGCGGCGCATATTTACCGATCCGACGGCCAATAAGATAGCTGATTTTACCGCCGGACAGACATGTTCAACGCCGAGCTGCCGCGTTAACGGAAAGATCGCTTTCGTTCGCGGGCCGGACATTTTCATCTCGAACGCAGATGGAACAGGTCCCGTCAATCTCACTGGCGGGGCCGGGATCAACGACAAGCCCGCCTTTTCGCCGGACGGCGGCAAGATAGCCTTTCAATCGAACCGTGACGGGGATTTCGAGATCTATCAGATGAACGTCGACGGCTCCGGTCAGCAGCGTTTGACATTCAGCGCGGGCGCCGATGAAAAGCCGACATATTCGCCTGACGGAAAAAAGATCGCGTTTGTGAGCAGCCGCGACGGCAATCAGGAGATATACAGCATCAATGCGGCCGACGGTTCCGCGCCGCTGCGGCTAACCAACAACACCGTCCCGGACATCGATCCCGTCTTTTCGCCGGACGGGACCAAGATAACTTTTTCGCGGCCGTTTAATGAGGGAACTCCGACCGGGCAATATGCCCTTTTTACGATGAATACCGCGGACGGATCCAACGCGGTGCAAATAACCACGCCTCCCTCCTCGTTGAACGATCTTACCGCCTCGTACTCACCCGACGGGACCAAGATCGTATTCTGGCGCTCGATCATTGGGGCAGGGACTTCAGAGCTGTACACGGCGAATGCCGACGGCACAAGTGTGGCGCCCCTCGGTGTCAGCGGCATCGTCTTCAAGCCGTCGTATTCGCCTGATGGCACGCAGATCATCTATTCACGTTTGTTTAGTCCGTTCCGTTACGATATCGAGGCAGTTCCCGTCGGCGGCGGGCCGGCCAGCGTTCTCGTTCAAGACGGCAATTTTGCGGATTGGCAGCCCCTCGAGCCCGCGGTGCGGCGAACACCGTTCGACTTTGACGGCGATGGCCGAAGCGACCTGTCCGTATTTCGGCCATCCGAGCGCATATGGTATCTGCTTCAGTCGGAAGCGGGCTTCACTGCCTATCAGTTTGGTGTGGCCACGGACTTGATCGTCCCGGCAGACTACGACGGCGACGGGAAGACCGACGTCGCTGTCTGGCGGCCGTCGGACGGAAACTTCTACATACTCAACAGTTCAGATCTGACCGTTAGGATCGAGCATTTCGGATCGCAGGGCGATGTCCCGACGCCGCAGGATTGGGACGGAGACGGGAAAGCCGACCTGTCAGTTTACCGTCCCGGGCCGCAGAGCTTTTTCTATTATCGCGGGTCTGCGGGTGATCCGTATGGCAGCGTTACCTATATACCTTGGGGAGTTATGGAGGATAAGCCGGTGCCGGGCGACTATGATGGTGACGGCCTCATCGATGCCGCGGTCTTTCGGCCCTCGAACGGCGTTTGGTACATCCGAAAGAGCAGTGACGGACAGTTGTCGGCATACGCCTTCGGGCTGCAGAACGATCAGATCGTACCCGCGGACTACGACGGCGACAACAGGACCGATCTCGGTATTTACCGCAACGGTGTATGGTACCTTCTGCTTTCTACCGAAGGTTTCTCGGCGTTTCAATATGGGCTTGCGGGGGACGTCCCGGTTCCCGCCGATTACGACGGCGACGGACGCGCGGATGCCGCGATATATCGCGACGGCGTCTGGTATTGTTTAAGATCGACCGGCGAAAGCCTTATCGTACCGTTCGGCCTGGGCGGGGATAAACCGACGCCGTCCGCGTTTGTTCGATAGGCGGTTACGGGAGCGAAATGGCGGTTAAAGCTCACGATACATTATGTACGCATCGA
>DATHVL010000134.1:0-3598 GCA_035461325.1 Pyrinomonadaceae bacterium | reverse complement strand
CCGTTTGTTCTCGAAGCCGTCAAACAAAGGGAACGCAATGAGCTTGCACGGGACTTAGGCGATAACGCCGGCGAAGTATTTGAGAGCATTGATAATGCAGCCGACGTGGGCGACGAAGAGCAGTTTTATTGGTTCAGCAAGGAGTTCGGCGGCTATCTGTCGCTGCGGTCTGACCTCAAAGGTGTGATCATTTTCTACGCCGATGAGCAGCGATACGACATCGCCAAGTTGACCAATCACATCGACGCGGCTGTCTCGAGTTTCGAGCAGGACGGCCAACGGCTCGAGGGGCGAGTTGATATCGTCTTCGGTGGCTACAGGTCATGGCCGGTAGCGGAGTTCTTCATTTATCCTCCCGGTGCAGTATTTCCAGAGCCAACGCCGGAAGAAAGAGAGATCGAATCATCAGATCTTGAGTATTGAAATCGCTTGACACCATGGTCTTCGAGGTTCGTCTTTGGCGAACCTTTTCCATTTTCAGATACAATCAATTTGTAATGAACATCACGCAGCTAAATAACTCAGAAATCGATATAGACCTGCCGAATGCGAAGCTTGCTTATTCGATAATCCAGTCGCTGCTTGAGGGGCATGAGGCGTTGAGCGATCTGTTGGTCGTGATGTCTCATGCACTGGACGAGGACGTCATCAAGGCGTTGACCGCGACCGGCGAGTGGGAGCGGTATCTGGAGTCAAAGCGGGTGCTGGAGACGACGAAGGTTCAGATCGAAAGGTTCGCCGCAGAGCTGGCACGGTTAGAGGCCGAAACCCCGGAAAGCGATCCGCAGTAATTCGAGCAAATGTACGATCTTCTGATCATCGGTGCGGGCCCGGCAGGTATCTCGGCGGCTTATGAGGCAAAGAAGGCGGGGCTCGATCATGTCGTCATCGAGAAGGGCCTGATCGCCAATACCGTTTATAACTACCCGGTCGGCCTGACTGTTTTTTCTACTACCGACGAATTGCAGCTTGGCGACGGCGGACTCGACCCCGCACGAGAGAATCCCACGCGCGAGGAACTTCTTTCTTATTACGTTCGGTTCGTTTTGGATAACGAGCTGAACATCCGAACTGATGAAACGGTTTTGGAAGTGGTCAGGGAAGAAACTTCCGCAAAGCCGCAAAGTCGCAAAGACGGCGATCTGAGCTTTTTGGTCCGGACCGATAAACAGGAGTACCGCGCACGGAACGTCCTCTTTGCCATCGGTGCGATGGATCACCCGCGGCGGCTGGATGTCCCGGGCGAAGACCTGCCCAAAGTGCACCATCAGTTCCGCGAAACCTATCCGTGGGTGCGCAAAAAGGCGCTGATCGTCGGGGGAGGGAACTCGGCCGGCGAGGCGGCGCTTTTTTTAGCCGAAGAAGGGGCGGACACCACCCTCGCCATATTCCGAAGCGATTGGGAGAACAATGACCCTAAACAGGGCTGTATCAAGTATTGGGTCAAAAAGCCGCTTGAGAAGGAGCTGCAGAAGCACTGCCTGAAGCTGTTTTTTCTCGGCCGTGTAGTAGAGGTCCGCGAACGCGAGATCGAATTGGAGAGCGAGAGCGGCGAGCGTGTCACTCTCGAGAACGACGTCGTGTTCGTGCTGATCGGATCGGATGCGGATCTCACAATGCTCAAGAGTTTGGGAGTGGAAACGGAGACAGGCAAACATGGCGAAGTTCCGATTTACGATCCGGAAACATTTGAAACAAATATTCCAGGCTTATTTGTCGCGGGTCATTTCACTCATCAGCGTCATATAAAGGCGGCGATCGACGCCGGGCCGCCGATAATCACTGCCATCGCGGAGCGCAAGGACGAACAAAAAAAGGCGGGGGCCACACAGCCCGCCGCCTGATTTCAATGGCCGTAGCCATTTAATTCTGAGCTTCTATGGACCTTCGCAAAACCCTCTGTTTCGTGAATTTCTCAGCGATATCCGCCGGGTTTATTTCATAAGACAGGATGTCCAGGGTCTCTTTCGGCTGGCCGTTCACCGTTGATGCCCACCGGTGCGGAAGCTGAACACCGCCCACGGTGCGGAAGTCGGAGAGCTTCATCAGCGTTTCGCCGCCCATTTCCGGCCCGACGATCTTCTCGACCTCACCGCCCTGCCCGTCGGTGCGCTTGACCTTGAATATTCTCGAGGAAGGGCCGCTATAGCCGATCGCGACCGGCAGGCTGGTGAACTTGTCGAAGTGAAGTCGATACGTCGCACCGCCAAACTTCGCCGCCACTATATCCACGGCCGTGCCATCGACCGAACCCTCGCCTTCATAGGTGTAAGCGACATCGTGGCCTTCGGGAGCTGTGACCAAGAGCATGAGCGTGATACGCAGGAGCTCGTTCTGACGAACACCAATTGCAGGCCCGCCCGTTTCGGGGCCGCGGACAATAACTCGCTCGACCTTGGCATCCATTTCGCCATTCGGTACGGCGGAACCGTCTTTGGGACCAACGCGGACAACCACCGTTTTACCGTCGTTGGATGTAAAGACGCCGTCCTTGCCTACGAAATCAACGTTCTCGCCGTCGCCTTTTTTCATGATGACCACGTCGTGGCTCTTCATAATGTGGCGTTCGCCCGTTGCGGCTTCGCCGTTGCCGATCTTGACAGTGCGCATCATCTTGTCGGGCAGCATCAGGGTGATCTCTGTCTCGCCGCCCACCAGGTTTTCGGTCGAATCAGTTTTGATCATGTGCGTCGTCTGTGCCTTGATCACCATGCCGCGGACCTCGGCGATGGCTGCGTCACCGCCGATCGCCTGCCGAGCTTTGGCTACTATCTCTAATGCCTTCTGATCGGACTTGAACCTGGCACCGACGCCGTCGACAAAGCCTCCTACCATTACGAAGAAGAGAGTCGTGCAAAATATCGAAATTATAAATCGTTTCATTTTAGCCTCCGGAAAATCTAATTGCCTTGCTGCCCGAACCTGAGCGTCCGGGCTATTGCCTGACTAACGGGATTATTCCATTTCGTTCGGGCGGAGTGATTAAGACGACGCAAAGAAATTGTTAAGAATGTAAAATGTGCCGCAAAACCATTGTTGCCGGGCATTCGTAGTTGCATAATGCAAGTGCGGGCCCGTTCGCCCGCCTATTATGAAACGTTCGTGGACATCGCTGATCTTGCTTACTGCCGTACTGGGCGTGCTGACGCTTTTCCTTGGGCTTCAGTATAACTGGCTGGTCCGAGCCGGCGAAGCCGAGCGCGATCAGATGCAGAAGCGAGCCGACGCCGATACCAAGGCGCTTGCCGATGATTTCAATCGTGAGATCCAGGCCGCGTATTTCAACTTTCAGGTCGAGTCGGGAGTCTGGCAAACGGGTGACTACCGGCAGTTCGTTGAGCGGTTCGAATATTGGCAGAGCAAAACAGCTTATCCGGAACTGATCTCCGGCTTTGTATATTTTCCATAAGACGCCGCGGCCCCGGCTGTGGTTTGGGATCCCGAAAGCCGTGCGTTCGGGCTCGGCGAAGTGCCGGCCGAGATCGCCCAGCTTCGTCAGTACGCCTCACAGCCGCCGCCTCATCCTTTTGTCGATGGGCCGACAGCCCTGGTTCTGCCCATCAGGCCGCACCGGAAGGTGATCGAGGAGATCCGGATC
>DATHVL010000133.1:0-11492 GCA_035461325.1 Pyrinomonadaceae bacterium | reverse complement strand
TCGACGGCGATCGGCATTGGCGGCGATCCGATTATCGGGACTACTCACACAGACGCGCTCCGTCTTTTCGAAGCAGACGATGAAACGGACGCTATCGTTATGATCGGTGAGATCGGCGGCACTGCTGAGGAAGAAGCGGCGGCGTACTCGGTGGATAACGTAACCAAACCGATCGTTGCATTCATCGCCGGCCAGACGGCACCTCCGGGACGCCGGATGGGGCACGCCGGCGCGATAATTTCAGGCGGTAAAGGCACCGCAGCGGAAAAGATGAAGGCGCTTCAAGAGGCGGGTATCCGCGTGGTCGAATCGCCCGCAGACATCGGCCGAGCCGTCGCCGACGCATTGAGCTCGGCATCTGCCGCATAGATTGCGCTGAAAGTCTATTTGAGATTGGGAGGCCCGGCCTCCTTTTTTTATTTGCGAATACGCCGAAAAGCGGGGTATTCGGACAGGTTAATAAAATAACTTTTAGCCCATAGCTATTAGCGTTTAGTTATTTGAATCACCTTGTGGTTTCATCGACCGGCGTTCTTGTTGTATCCTTACCGTTTGTTTCGACTCCAATTGACGAGGATATAGATAAGGAATGAGCACTTTAACATTTGGAATTATCAAGCCGGACGCTGTTCGTGCGGGGAATCAGGGAAAGATCATTGACCGGATACTGCAGGCGGGCTTCAAGATCCGCGGGATGAAGCTGATCCATCAGTCGAAGAAGGTGGCGGAAGGTTTTTATGCTGTGCACGCGGGCAAAGGCTTTTATGAAGAGCTGACCGAATTTATGTCGAGCGGACCGTGTGTAGTGCTTGCGCTCGAAAAGGACGATGCCGTCAAGGCGTGGCGAGACCTGATGGGAGCGACGAATCCGGCCGACGCTGCCGAGGGCACGCTGCGAAAGGATTTTGCATCGTCGATCGGCGAAAACGCGGTTCACGGCTCGGATTCGGACGAGAATGCGGCGATAGAGATAAGCTATTTCTTCAGCAAACTTGAATTAGTTTAGGCGTCAAGGTATAAAGGTTCAGAGTTTTCGCGAAACCGTTCCCGCCGGTGTGAGACCTGAACCTGACCCACCTGCCTCCGCCGGTGGTTCTTACAGATAAAATACCTATGAAACGTTGCCCGACCTGTGAAAAGACCTTCGACGACAATCTGCGATTTTGCCAGGCAGACGGCACCCCCCTGCTTGATGCCGAAGAGGAATTAGACCCGTATAAAACCATGGTGGCCAAGCCGGGTGAGATCGCCGCGGCTCTCGGCGCGTCAAAGCCGCCGGCAGACCTTGCGAAGGACGATTCGGTGCTTGAACTGCCGGACGAGCCGGACCCGAATAAGACGCAGTTCGTCTCCGAGAAAGAGCTTCGCGACGAGATGGCAGCCGCGGACAAGCCGGTCGTAGATCTGCCGTCCGATCGTCCGAAATTCAGGGAGCCTGAACCGCCTTCGGCTCCGAGGATCGGAGGTCCTCCGCCTTCGCCGTTCGATCAGCCGCGTCAGTCCTCTCAAGGGTCGTCACCAGATAAATTTACGCAGACGAGTCCGCCGATACCGTCGCCGTTCGGCGGAGGAATGGGCGAAAAGAAAGACGAGCCGTCAATGCCGAAGTTTGACGAACCAGTGAAGGACGAACCGGCGATGCCGCAATTTTCGTCGTCCGAGGCCGAAGAGCCGAAGTTCGACCCGTTCGAGCCGCAGGCCGCAACCGCACCGCCCGCGATGATGCAGCAGCAGGAAAGGCCCTCGATGGCACCGCCGCTCCCAATGGGCGGTCCGGTCGGTCAGATGGGCGGGGGAGCCGGAGCTCCGGGCGCGGGCGGACAGAACAAGACGCTGGCTCTAGTATCTTTAATTTCCGGAATTCTGTCTCTTTGCTGCTGGATAAGTCCGTTAACCGGCATTGTTGCGGTGATCACCGGCTTCATGGGAATGAAGAAGGCCAACAACGACCCTGCTCATTACGGCGGTAAAGGGATGGCGATCGCCGGGCTGATCCTCGGAGCTTTGTTCTTCTTGCTTGGTATTGCGTATTGGATATTCATACTGTTTTTCAATGGCCTTGCAATGCTGCAGAACATGCAGAATATGTAGCAGGCCGTCAAGGGATATCGAACGAGAAGTGCCCGCGGCGTTTTTAGCGTTGCGGGCATTTCTAAGTTATAATTCTCTTTTCGCCCAAATATACTTATGTCATTAGTTACAGATGTGATCGAATCCACGGTGGCAGTTCTGAAGGGGATGAAACGGACACTTTCGGAGATCCCGAGGGAAAAATGGACCGTGCAATATCCGGACGTGCCCGTAACGGTACAGCCGCGTTACCGCGGCCAACACCTGCTTCACGTGGACGAAATGGGCAAGGAAAAATGCGTGGCCTGTTATCTGTGTGCCGCGGCCTGCCCTTCGGATTGCATCTATATCGAAGCCGAGGAAGACCCGCGGCCCTATACGGAACGCATCGGGCGGGATGAACGATACGCGAAGGTCTACAACATCGACTACGGCAGGTGTATTTTCTGCGGCTACTGCGTTGAGGCGTGCCCGAAAGACGCGATCACGCACGGATACAATTTCGAGATCTCCGTCTATAACAGAGCCGATCTGCTCAAGACAAAGGACGACCTGCTGATCACAAAGCAGAAGCAATCCAATAACTATCGCGTTGCGCTCTCAGGCGAGGACGTCGATTCGGAATATAAAGAGGTTTAGAGCCGGTCGCGAGCCGGCGGACCGCCGCAAGTGGATACATCCGACCTTCCGCCAACCCAGAAGGGGCGCCATCATGAGATCAGGGCTAGGGGCCTGCGCGAATTTGCAGGCTTAAGGCGAGACGATCAGCGTCTGGATCCGTTCAGGCTGGCGGGCTATGCGAATTTGCTGGTAGCGGATTTTGAGGCGATCGCCGGTTTGAGCGAGGCGGCCCGGAATCACTTGTTGGGAGCAGGCAAGGACCTTTGGTCAGGGGGAGCCGCGTCGCTGCCGCTTCCTGATGGGCGCAGGCTTATCATACTAAATCCCACGCACGGCCGTAATCGCCATAATGCTACACTTATGGAGGAGATCTGCCACGTCTTTCTTGGCCATAAACCAAGCCGGCTTGCGATCGAAAAAAAGACGAAAGACGGGCGGGTGATCGCGCGGGATTATCACGCCGAGATCGAAGAGGAAGCCTATGGGACGGGAGCCGCTGCACTCGTTCCTTACCGAGCCTTAAAGGCAATGGTCGAGGATGGGAGATCCTCGGCGGAGGTCGCCAGGCATTTTGGAGTGAGCCGGGCGCTTGTCGAGTACCGGATCAAGATCTCGCGGCTTTGGGACGTCTATAAAGAGACCGTATTCAATACCCCTTGAAGATGGATAACCGCCTAATTCAGGCCTCGACGCCGGATGCCGCGCTGACGATCGCGGACAAGTTGAAGCTGCTGCTCGATATTACCCACAAGATCAGCAGGTCGGCCGATGTCGAGCGCGTGCTAAGCCTTGTGATGGACACGCTTGGGTCGCTTTTGCCATATGATGCCGCGGGGATCTATCTGATCGAGGCGACGGATGATGAAGAGAATCCTTACATTTTCAAGTCGAAAGAGGTGCGCGGCTATGAGATAAGCTTTGACCTTATCGAACCGCAACTTCGGCTGGGTGAGGGCTTTATCGGGCACGTTGCGCAGACGGGTGAGCCGATCATTTGCCCGGACGTAAGCAAGGACAAGCGGTATTTTGCAGCACGAAAGCGGACGCGGTCGGAGTTGGTCGCGCCGATCATTTCGAACGACAAGGTGATCGGGGCATTCGACCTTGAGTCCGATCGGCTCGATGCTTATCACGAGGATGACCTGGCTATGCTGCAACTGCTTGCGTCACAGGTTGCGATCATTGTTGAGAAGGCGGAGCTGCAGGAGCAGGCGATCGAAAAGAAGCGGATCGAGGCTCAGCTCGAGATCGCCCGACAAGTACAGCTGGAACTGTTACCGGATAGCGATCCTCAGCTCGAGAACTTTGACATCAGCGCATATATCTTTCCGACGGAAGAGGTGTCCGGCGATTATTACGATTGGGTCAGAATATTCGAAGATCAGATCGGGATCGTGGTGGCCGACGCTGTGGGAAAGGGGATCCCGGCGGCTCTCCTTATGTCGTTCCTAAGAGCATCGCTGAGGGCGGGGGTGCAGGTGGGTTATGCGCCGCATATCGCGATGTCGAAGGTGAACAACCTGCTTTGGGATTCGACCGAGGACCATCAGTTTATTACGGCAATTTACGGCATATTGGACGGGACGAATCGAACCTTCGTGTTTTCGAACGCGGGGCATAATCCGCCGATGCTGATCAAGCCTGACGGCGAATATCGATATGTGGAATATGGCAATATGCCGCTCGGGATGTTTAACGATGCGAGATATCACCAGCACTTTATACGCTTTGAGAAGGGGCAGGTGATGGTGATCTATACGGACGGGATAACCGAAGCGGCGAATTCGGAAGGCGAAGAATACGGCACAGAGCGATTTGCGAACAGGGTGCTCGAATGCATCGATCAACCGGCAAAGCGGATGATCGATCATATAAGGAAGGGCGTCGCGGACTTTACTGAGAGAAAGTTCCTTGATGATGACGGTACGCTCTTCATTCTAAAGGCGCTTTAAAAGGAATGAACCCGGGAGGGGTTCATCTGCACAGGCCAAAACCTCCCGGGTCCTTTCAGTTGAAGTGGTATGAATGTTCGTCAGTGAGCCATTAAAGAAAGATGATGGCTGTCACCGCCGGGTACGACCGGAGAACGGTAATCCCCATAATTGATCTTCTCGTTTCCCACGGCAAACGAATAAATGTCGAAGCCGTAGGCATCGAGAAAGTCGGTGAGCTCATCGGCACTTTCGAGATACAGTGTCTCGGGAAAGCCAAGTTCGGCCCGAATCTCAAGCAAGCGATCGATGACTTCCAGGGGGGCGAAGCATTGTGTTGGGTCTTTGTAAGTTGCCATGTCGCTCAAGGGTGTCGGCTTTCCGACGCTTAAGTATGATTACGACAGTCCGGCATTGGTTGTTCGCATTATGTAATTGCGAACGCAGAAAGCGCTTCCTGCATCAGATAGACAGGAAAAGATTGAAGATTTTGCGTAGAAATAGTAAAGTTAAAGCTCACAGCTCTTCCCGAAGGAGAACAAATATGAATAAGAATGTCTTTCGCATCGCTGCGTTTGCCGTCCTGGCAATCGTTCTTCCGTCGATAGCGGCAGGACAGAGTCGAACGCCCACATCTGCTTTGGGAGACCAATATGTGATCTCGGCCAAGGCCGGAGGGGTGAACCTGGTCGAAGGGCCGGCGACGGTCGTCCGTGCTGACGGCAGAACAAATTCACTGATCAAAGGTGACAAGATAGAGGTCGGCGACCGTGTTTCGACCGAGGCCGGTGCTAGAGCCGAAGTGCTTTTGAACCCGGGTTCCTATCTGAGGCTTGGCCCGAACACGAGTTTCGAGTTCGAATCCACATCGCTGGATGACCTGTCGATAGACGTATCGCGCGGAAGTGCGATGCTTGAAGTTTTTGCGGGAAGGGAATTCGCCGTACGGATCAACACACCGGGTGCGAGCTATTCGCTGATCGAATCAGGAATTTACCGGGTCGACGTTAACGGCGGCCAAAGCACGCTTTCCGTTTGGAAAGGCGAAGCCCTGGTTCTTGGCGGTAATGAAACGAAGGTTAAATCCGGACGTCGTGCGGTGGTGACCGGCGGCGCCGCAACGGTTTCGAAATTTAACAAAGACGAAGATGCCTTGGCGGAATGGAGCAAGGACCGAGGTAAATTGCTTGCGAAGAATACGTCGCGGCTCAGGCCCGACAACCTTCGAAACCCGCTGATCAACTCGTTCAACAATAACCTTTGGAATATGTACAGTTCCTTCGGCGTGTGGGTATTTGACCCGTTTATGGGCGGATACTGCTTCCTGCCGTTCGGACAGGGTTGGAGTTCGCCTTACGGTTATTGGTACGGATATGACATCTGGCGATATCGGCTGCCTTGGTACGTATATTATCCGCCCGCACAAGGGCCAGGTGGCGGTGGCGGCGGTGGAACGACACCTCCCCCCACTACCGGTACCCGAGTTGAACGTCGTACCGTCGGACAGCCCCCGTTCGAAAAACTGGAAAGGAACTCGAGCGTAAGGCGTTCGACGACCTGGGACGGCCCGAGTTATCCGAGTGCTCCGCGAGCGCCCGTTTACTCACCGCCCGTGATCACCCGAACTCCGCCGACACCGCCGCTAAGCGGTGGCGGAGGGACGATCAACACAAGACGTCCGTAACCGGAAATAGTTAAACGAAAACAGCGAGGGCTCGAAAGGGCCTTCGCTTTTTTATTGGAGTAGAGTGAAGAAGCCGGGTACGGGTTGGGGAAGATAAGGCTTGATAGCAGGTTCTGCAATTAGAAGCAATGAGTTGAGGCCATTGAAAAGCGTGTGAAGAATGACGCAGGGCAAAAGGCTGCCGGTGCCCGCCCGGAGCAGCGTAAGCAATAGGCTGAGGCCGGTGAGGAGAACGATCTTACCCGGATTCGCGGCATATTGGGGAACGTGGACCGCTGCGAAAAGGGCGGTGACCGCGATGACCGAAGCGACGGTGCCGAATCGGCGGTAGATCGGGGCGAAAAGTACGCCGCGGTAGACGACCTCTTCAACGAGCGGGGCGGTAAATACCGCCATTATCGCGACGAGGTAAAGGGCCGTCCGCGAACTGCGGATGATGCGGTCTAGGTCATCCTCCTTAAATTGAAAGATATTGACAGCCGCCAATACCGCGATAAGAATCACGGCGATCATCAGGATGTAATGCCACCACCTGACACCGGCGAAATCCCAACCGAGAGAACGGAAGAAAGGATATCGGCGCAGGCGTGTGACGACGAACCACGCGACCCCCAACGTAAACAAATGGGCGGGGATGATCGCGGCGACCTGAAGGATGATGGCGGTCCGGTCGGTTGTGGCGAACGCTCCAAGATCGACACCGGCTGAGAAGTTTATGCCGGACATCGCTAAGTAGGGCAAAAGGAACAGAGCGGGAAAGATGACGATCGCCGCTACGCTCAGCATCCATACGCCGAGGCCGATCCAAACTCCCCAGTGCGGGTTGTTCGGATCAGGTTCGGATGCAATGGGTTTCGCATTTGCCGAAGCGGGAGTCGGCGGAAAAGTTTCGGTGATCTCCACGTGCGAAGTTTACCAAACGGGATTACTATTCCCAATTGCCCGGCAGAGCTTGAACTCGGACGTGTTTCGTAATAATCTAAAAGCCCGTGGAGCATCACGGGGATAATCCCTTAAAAAATGTAGTTGCGATCATCCCGGCACGGTACGAGTCTGTCCGTTTGCCCGGGAAAATGCTGCTCGCGATAGCGGGTAAACCGCTGATACTTCACACGGCGGGGCAAACCGCGAAGTCCGAAACCGTCAGCGACGTTATTGTGGCCACGGACGACGAGCGGATCCTTGAAGTAGTGACCCATGCGGGCTTTAAGGCGGTGATGACATCCAAGGATCATCGTTCGGGGAGCGATCGGATCGCTGAGGTCGCGGAGGGCTTGCCGCAAGGAACGATCGTGGTGAATGTTCAGGGGGACGAACCGATGATCTCGCCGGCGACCATAGATGCGGCGGTGCGGGCGATGCAGGAAAGCGTTGCGGATATCGTGACGACGTGGGAGTGGATCGAGGGCGAGGAGACCCACGACCCCAACGTCGTTAAGGTGGTGACGGACGAGCAGGGAAGGGCTCTTTATTTCTCGCGAGCATGCATACCGTTTAATAGGAGTGAGGGAGCGGCAGCAAAGATCAAGAAGCATACGGGGCTGTATGTTTACCGGCGGGAATTTTTACTGAGGTTCAGGACGTTGCCGCAGACGCCGTTGGAACAGGCGGAGATGCTCGAGCAACTGAGGGCGTTGGAAAGCGGTGCACATATTAAGGTTATCGAAGCTCCAGAACCATCAATCGGGGTCGACACGGAAGCGGATCTGGCGAGGGTGAGATTTCTGCTCGCTGGTGATGAATAGGATCTGAACACACTAAATGGAAACAACTGTGGGAGATTGGATCGGGCTTGGGGTTATTCTACTTCTGATCGTAGGCGGGATCTTTGGGGCGAGGGCGCTTGCAAAGCCAAGGACCCGAACCGCGGAGGAATTTGAAAGGAATGCGGCCGAGAGTGCTTCGCTGCTTGGGGCGAGCATGAATGCATTGCAGGAGTTGATGGATCCGGCCGACGCGAAAGCAAAGGAAGTGCAGGTCCAGATGAAAGACGGACGGTTCGCGAAAAAGAAGGCGGACGGCGAAACGGAGAGATAAGAATGACGAAATATATATTCGTGACGGGTGGCGTGGTTTCGAGTTTAGGCAAGGGGCTGGCGGCGTCGAGCCTTGGATGCCTCCTGGAGGCTAGGGGGATGAAGGTCCAGATGATGAAGCTGGACCCTTATATAAATGTGGACCCGGGCACGATGTCGCCGTTTCAGCATGGTGAGGTTTTTGTGACTGACGACGGTGCGGAAACCGACCTCGACCTTGGACACTATGAGAGGTTTACGAATGCGAAACTTTCGCAGGCAAACAACTGGACGAGCGGGCGGATATATCTCTCAGTGATCGAGAAAGAGCGCCGGGGAGACTATTTAGGCAAGACGATACAGGTGATCCCACATATCACGGATGAGATAAAGGCGGCTGTCCGTGCGGTCGCCGATCAGCATGACCCGGATGTACTGATCGTCGAGATCGGCGGCACAGTGGGCGACATTGAATCGCTGCCGTTTATGGAAGCGATCAGGCAGATGGGGAACGAAGAAGGCCGCGGGAATGCGATATTTGTACACGTGACATTGGTCCCGTATATCGCGGCGGCGGGCGAACTGAAGACAAAGCCGACCCAGCACAGCGTGAGGGAACTGCGAGAGATAGGTATCGCTCCGGACGTTTTGCTTTGCCGATCTGACCGGCCGCTTTCGCTGGACCTGAGACGAAAGATCGCACTTTTTTGTAATGTGCAGGAAAATGCGGTGATCTCGGCATTGGATGTGCCGACGATATATGAGGTTCCGCTCGCCTTTCATGAGCAGGGGCTCGATGACCTGATAGTGAATGACCTGAGGTTGGACGACCGCTTTCCGCATGGCGACCTGAAGAAGTGGCGGGAATTGGTTGCGACGGTGAAGGAACCGAGCGCGGGTTCGGTGAAGGTGGCTATCGTCGGAAAATATGTGGAGCTCGAGGATTCATACAAATCGCTGAGAGAGGCACTGACGCACGCGGGCGTTGCCAATGACCTGAGGGTGAACGTGACCTGGCTCGAATCGGAAAACCTGATGAAGGACAATTTCGAAAACGATCTCAGGGATTTTGACGCGATCCTCGTGCCCGGAGGGTTTGGCAAGCGGGGGATCGGCGGGATGCTAAGGGCGATAAGGTACGCACGTAAGAGCGGCACGCCGTATTTCGGGATCTGCCTGGGGATGCAGACTGCCAGTATAGATTACGCGAGGGACGTCTGCGGGTTAAAAGATGCTGATTCCACCGAATTTAACGAGAACACGCCGTTCCCGATCATATTTAAGCTGCGAGATCTGGTGGATGTTGACGAACTTGGCGGCACGATGCGGCTTGGGGCTTGGGACTGCAATCTGAAGGAAGGTTCGCTGGCGAGGGAGATATATCACGGAGCTGAACAAATAAGTGAGCGCCACCGGCACCGGTACGAGTTCAATCCAGAGTTCCGGGACGTGCTGGAGCGCGAGGGGCTGGTCTTTAGCGGCGTTTCCCCGGACGGGAAGTTCGTAGAAATGGTAGAACTTCCGCGTGAGAAGCATCCGTTCTTTATTGCGTGCCAATTCCATCCTGAATACAAATCGAAACCACTGGCGGCCCACCCTATGTTCGATTCGTTTGTGCGTGCCGCCTGGGAGAACAGGCTGCGAAGCGAGAACCTGGAACACGACGTCACGAGTGACAAGCAAGTGGAGATGCCGGAGCGTGCGGAGATTGAGGAATAGATACCGCTTAGTGCAGAAGGGGAGCTTACACTCCAGAGAATTTTAGTTGAAATGTTAATCCTGGCGAGTGAAATTAGCGAGAATCGCTGATCCGTGCCTTAAAGAACCGTCGCAACTCAATATTGGCATCTAACACCTATGACACCTTTTTCAGTAGACGGAGTGCGGTTTGGCGGAGGGGATCTTTCGTTCATTCTCGGGCCCTGTGTGGTCGAGTCTTATGAACATGCCTCGATTATGGCACGGTCCATCAAGGAGATCTGCGAGCGCGTCGGCGTGGGGTTTATATATAAATCATCGTTCGATAAGGCGAACAGGAGTTCGATCGAGAGTTTCCGCGGCGAGGGGATGGAGTTCGGCCTCGGAGTTCTCAAGCAGATCAAAAAAGAACTCGGTGTTTCTGTCATTACCGACATTCACGAACCATGGCAGGTGGAGAAGACCGCGGAGGTCGCGGATATTCTGCAAATACCGGCATTTCTTTGCAGACAAACCGACCTGTTGGTAGAGGCGGCGAGATCGGGCAAGGCCGTTAATGTTAAGAAAGGGCAGTTCCTGGCGCCGTGGGATGCGAAGAATATCGTCGATAAGCTAAGGGCCGCCGGCGGTGAAAAGATACTTTTGACGGAACGCGGGGCGAGCTTTGGCTACAACAATCTGGTAGTCGACCTGCGGTCTTTTCCGATAATGCGATCGTTCGGAGTACCGGTGGTGTTTGACGTGACACATTCGCTGCAGCTACCGGGCGGGCTTGGGAAAGCAACCGGGGGGCAAGCGGAATACATCGAAGATTTTGCACGAGCGGGTGTTGCATGCGGAGTGGACGCGGTGTTTATGGAAGTTCATAACGACCCCGCAAACGCTCCGAGCGACGGGCCGAATCAGCTTCCGCTCGATCGTCTAGAGCCATTGCTAGCTAAGCTGAAAGATATTCATTCACTTGTAAACTCCTGATGAGACTAGCCGTTGCGTTGTGCGCACTCATGTTTAGCGTTTCCATCAGTGCTCAAACAGAGTGCGAAATGCATTCGAGTGAGTCCGCAAGCGAATCCATCGGGGCCAACATTGAGGGTATCTCCGAAAGCAAAATCCGCACTCGCGGGATAATTCGAGGCTTCGTGGTAGATCCAATCGACTATCCGATACCGATCGGGGTGATAGACCTGTACAAGATCGAAAAGAAGTTAACAAAGAAGGGTTCAGTGTTCGAGCTGACCAAAAATTTGAGACCTTGGAAATCGTATAAGACTGACGATAACGGTCAATTCTGTATCTCTGATATTCCTGATGGTGGCTATATTCTACGAGTGGGAACGAACCAGTTTCTTTTTAATCGCATGTATCTTAAGGTAAAAAAGAGAAAGGGCAGCTCAAAGAAACCGCTAAAAATCTACCTAGAGCTTGGTACATAGAGCAATTAATGAAATTCCTATATTCAGTTCTCATTCTCTT
>DATHVL010000132.1:0-6325 GCA_035461325.1 Pyrinomonadaceae bacterium | reverse complement strand
TTGAGCTTGATTACGGGTCGATGCTTCTATTGACCATCGCCAAATATGAAACGCCGTCGGGCAGGCTTATCCAACGCGATTACTCTGACGGCAATCTTTATAACTATTACACGAAGGGCGGCATCGGGCGTGAAGAATCGGACTCCGACGAGACCCGGAACGGCGAAGCTCTTAGAACGGGCACAGGCCGCATCGTTTATAGCGGCGGCGGCATCAACCCCGACGTCGCGGTCAAGGCCGACACGATTCCGATCGAAAGGGCCCGGTTTCAGCAAAAGTTGAACAATCCGATATTTGCTTTTGCCCTCGACCTGATCTACGGAACCTCTACCGATTTTGAGGGCTTCAAGGTCGATAAGCCGATCAACTTCGCTTACGACCTAAAGGAAACGGACTATCGCGTTGGTGAGCGCATGTATAATGCGTTCAAAGCTTTCGCGGTCAGGAAATATAATTACACGCCTGCCCAGATCGATAACGAGCGGGTCTTTATTGAGCGTACGCTGCGTTCCGAATTTGTTACCGCGGCATACGGCGCGACTACTTCGTACCAGGTGTTTAACGAGTATGACAACCAGCTTATGCGTGCAATTGACCTGTTGCCGCAGGCACGGCAACTCGCGATGGAAGGGGCAAAGGCCTACCGGTCATCCGCGGGTGGTATATCGAACAATCGTTAAACATATCAGCATCCCAAATAAAAAAAGCGTCCTCCAACGAGGGCGCTTTTTTCAGGCTGAACCATCAAATACGCCTATACGAGCCACGCAACGAGCAGATAGATACCGTACACCGCCCCGGCGAGCAACAGGGCCGCTCCTGCGATCACCAGGCCTATAATCACTTTGAACTTGCGGTACCGGTTCTCGTCCGGCGGTGACAGTTGATTCTGCGGAAAATATGGCGGCGGTCTTTTCATACCTTATCTTGGCAAAGGCCCCTCCATGTTTGCAAGCCCGTAAGCGAGAACTGCCATCACCGCGGCCACCTCGGCAAGCTCCGTAGGATCAACTTTATCGAAAGTATCTGCTGCCGTATGGTGGTAATCAAAGTAAGTCCGTGTGTCGAACCAGGGAGCGAAAGACGGCACACCTTGCCGCGTCAGCGGCCCAATATCGGCCCCTACGCCGTCTCGCATTCCGACCATTCCCGCTCCCTGCGACCGTAGAACATTCATTATAGGTGCCAGCAGTGGCGCGGCCTCCGGTTTCCCGGCGAATAGTATTCCGACAGGGTGAGATGCGCCGAGGTCACTCTCGATCGCGGCAAAATGCTTTTCGATATTCGCAGCCTTAGCATACTCGTTACCGCCGACCAGGCCATTTTCTTCGTTCATGTAGGCCACGACACGGATGGTGCGTTTAGGCTTCAGTCCCAATTTCTTCAAGAGATATGGTACTTGCATTGCCGCCGCCACCCCCACGGCGTCATCGAGTGCACCCGTCCCCAGGTCCCATGAATCCAAATGCCCCGAGACGATCACGATCTCGTCAGGAAACTCGCTTCCCTTAACATCTGCCAAGACGTTGTGGCTCACAGCATCAGGCAGGGTCTGCGGAGTGAGAACTAATTTGACCCGCGTCTTACCCTGCCTCGCAAGGTCAACTATAAGATCAGCGTCTTCGAAGGAGACTGCTGCGGCCGGGATCTTTGTCACGCCGTCTGCATATCGAGTTCCCCCGGTGTGGGCCAAGCGATTTTGCGATCCGCCGGCCGACCTCACCAACACCCCCACCGCCCCAAGCCTGGCCGCTGCCGCCGCACCGCCGCCCCTGAACTGTACCGCTTGGCCATAAGCTTCGAGCCCGAAACCGCGTTGGGCCAACTCCCGATCGAATCTCCCGTTAAACAGGACGATCTTCCCTTCGACACCGGAGCGCCCAAGGGTTGTAAGCTCATCATAGCTGGATACCACAACGACATCAGCCGTCAGCCCCTCCTCCGACGTTGCGATACTCCCGCCCAGTGCGGTTAGTACTATTTTCTGAACTGTACCCTTTGCCATTCCGGGGAATTCGACCAGTTCGCCGGTCTCCTTCCCACGGACCCAGTGCGGCACTTTGATCTCCTGAAGGCTAACTTCAAGCCCGATTTGCCTCATCTCTTCGGCGACGTACTCCACCGCACGAGCTGCTTGAGCCGAACCTGAAAGGCGTGGGCCGATGTTGTTCGTCATGTAGCGCGTACGCTCATAAGCATACGGATCAGCCAACGCCGCCTGCTGGATACGGCTCATTTCAGCAATCGTTTGGGGGGTGAAACGGTTTGGAACTGTTGTTTGCGATACGGTACCCACGCACAACAGCGACAGTAAAAGAACGAAGGTGAATATTGATCTCATAGGCGTACCAAATGGCGTTTGCTATCATCTTAATCTTAATTCCGTCCGCAGCGAAATCCCCGTAAGAACACAGGAATTTCGATAGCAGGCGTTTCAATTTTATGAAAACTCGCTTTGTGCTCTTTGCGTTCTTTCTCGCCACGGCCCTTTCGGCCGCTTCATTTGGCCAACCCGCAGGAACTCCCGACCTGAATCGCCCCCGAACTTATGACGTTCAGCATTATGTATTGCGGGTCAGCTTCGACATCCCAAAAAAGACCGTTATAGGCGACACGACCGTTCAGCTCAGGCCCCTAGATAAGCCGCTGTCGTCAGTTGAGCTCGATTCGAACGGCATTCGCTACACCTCGGTCGTGCTCGAGCCGAGCAATACAAAACTCAATTATCGTCTTCGAGGCAATCGGATAATCGTCGATCTTGATAAGGAGTATTCGCCCGACGAGATCATTTCCATTAGGTTTCAATATACGGCTCAGCCAAAAAAAGGAGTGTATTTCGTCGCTGCAAGCAAGGGGGATGCCGGCCTGCGGCATTCGGAACAGATATGGACCCAGGGTGAGCCCGATGAAGCTCATCATTGGTTCCCATCGTTCGATTTCCCCAGCGATAAGGCGACGACCGAGCAATTCATTACGGCCCCGGCAAAATTTACAGTGATCGGCAATGGCGTACCCGTATCCAAGACCGAGAACGACGACGGAACGGTCACGCATCACTTCAAGATGCCCGTTCCGCACTCGACCTATCTTGTCTCTTTTGTGATCGGTGAGTACATCAAGATCGAGGACACTTACGGTTCCATCCCCCTTGGATATTACATGTATCCCGGCTTGGAATCGGTGGTTCCCAAAGCTTACGGCAAGACCAAAGAGATGCTCAAGATCTTTGAAGAATTGACCGCGTCCGAATTTCCATTCAACAAGTATGACCAAACGATGGTCGCGAACTTCGAGTTCGGCGGGATGGAGAATATCACCGCGACCACCATGGCGGATTCAGAGATCATGCTCGCGAATTTTGACTTCATCCGCGGCAACGTTGAAGACCTTGTCGCTCACGAAATAATCCATTCGTGGTTCGGTAATATCGTAACGTGCAAGAACTGGGCGGAGCTGTGGCTGAACGAGGGGTTTGCAACATTCTTTGAGGCCGCGGTCCGCGAGAAAATGTACGGCCGACGGGATTACATCCGCAAGATCACGAATAATGCCGAGAACTTTATGGCCGACGATATACGCGGCGGCCGCCGATTCGGCCTTTTTAATCAAACGGCTGCGAATACCGCAACGCTCTTCGATCGCCCCGCGATAACCTACGATAAGGGAGGCGTCGTTATTCATATGCTTCGCGAACAGGTGGGTGAGGAAGCGTTTTGGCAGGCCCTCAAGATCTATCTTGACCGTCATAGATACGGCAGCGTAGAAACTCAGGACTTGCGCCGTGTAATGGAGGAAACCTCGAAACAAGACCTGGGGTGGTTCTTCGATCAATGGGTGTACACGGTAGGGTTTCCCCGCGTTTCAGTAAAACACCTTTATAATCCCGACAAGAAGACACTGTCCCTTGATCTGTCCCAAACCCATCGGACGGACCGCATGACCCCGGCAGCCTTCCGGCTTCCGCTGGAGTTCACGATCACTACCGAAGGAGGTGTAACGCCCGTCAAGCTAGACATGAGCTCACGTCAGCAGCGGCTTGAGGTACCACTCGATGGGCCGCCGATCGCGATCACTGCCGATCCGGCTAGTAAGATACCGATCGCAGAGATAACCGTTGCCGCGATCAAATAAAAAAAGGTCCCGCGACGCTCGAGCCGCGGGACCTTTTTCTTTGAGAAGACCGGATGTCTGCTTACAGTTTGTTGTTGAGAAAGCAGAGCGCGAAGCACACACAAGATCGCGACCTAACAGTCTGGATGCAGTTACTCCTTTGCCACACCTACGAGGTTAGCTGACGGGCTAGGAACGAAAGATTATCCCCGCAGCCGATCCGCTCGACTGCCTCGCCCCCGTTCGGCTCAATCTGCCAAACTTTGGGTCCCCCGCGCCGTTTACCGAAACGGCCTCGGCGATCAACTTTTCAACGGAAATATATTAGCATTTCTCGCCGGCCGATTACAAGAACTTTTTGCCGAGTCTTAGAGCGCCGGGTAAAGGTGGTAAAGAATGACGTAAACTGCAACCCCTGTAACGGAAACATAGAGCCAAACTGGATAAACCAGTCGGGCGATCCGCTTGTGTTTATCGAAGCGTCCCTTCAGCGCGTTCCAAACCGCAATTAGGATAAACGGCCCGACCAGCGCTGCCAATATCGTGTGCGAGGTAAGGATAGTGAAGTAGACCGGGCGAATTAGCCCTTCGCCCGTGAATCTTGTCGGCCCGATCCCAAAATAATATGACCTCAGGGCGTGATGCGTGACGTAGGAAACAAGAAAAAGTCCCGAAACTATCAACGCCGTGAGCATTGAACGCTTATGACGCTCGATCTGTCCCCGCAGGATGAAGTAGAACCCCAAAATGAGGAAAACGCCGCTGGTCGCATTTAGCGCGGCGTTAAGATGAGGAAATATTGCGAGTAGGTCCATTGGAACGCTATTTCCAGAATCCCAGCAGCATGAATAAAAAGACCCAAAGCAGCCCCATAAAGTGCCAGTACCAACCAACCGATCGTGCTAGGCGTTTACGGTAAAGGGACTCGGCGGGCTTTGATGTCGGATTCCAGGCGCGAAGCAGGATCGCACCCAGTGCGGTGATCCCTCCCAGTACGTGAACCGCGTGAACCGCGGTGAGAATATAAAAGAAACCCGCGTATGGGTTCCCTTGCACGAACAGGCCGCGATTATACAGTGCAAGCCACGCGACCATCTGCGATGCAATGAACATTCCGCCGATCCCCGCTGTGGTGACCAACCACCTTCTTCCGGAGAAGTGATCTTGCTCATCCACTGCTAATTTTCCGAGATGATACGTAACGCTGCTTGCCAGGATTAATAATGTGCTCGCCCATAACGGGACCGGGAGGTCGAAAGGGCGCCACTCAAGAGCAGTGTTCGTTGACACGACCACATAAGCGCCGACCAACCCTCCGAATGTCATCAGAACGATAAGCAGCAGGAACCAAGTGATAATGCGGGCCTTATCCGCTTCCTGCTCTTCGGGCTCGAGAGTGTCAGCAGGCGGAAAGCCGCCGCCCATGTTTTTTGAGCCGTCATCGCCTCCCTGGCCGGGAAAACCACCTCCGCCGCTCCCGGATGCCCGCTTCCCGATCTTCAGCTCGGGTTGGGGAGGGTCCTTTTCGAGAGTTTCAAGCCCCATAATTAACGGCTGTTAATGACCATCAGGCCGAACACCAGCGGTAGGTACAAGATAGTCACGAACATAAGCTTCTTGGCCATCAACGGGGTCCGTGCCCGTGCTGTCCTGATCGATACCATTAGAAACCAGATGCCCAATATAGCGGCACCAGCGAGATAAAACACGCCGGACATGCCTATAAAGAAGGGGGCAAAGCTCAAAGGCACCATCATCAGCGCGAACATAACGATCTGCCGTGCCGTGATCGCTCCGTCTTCTTCTACGACCGGCAGCATTAGTATTCCTGCCCGCTTGTAATCTTCACGATACATCCACGCGATTGCAAAAAAATGCGGGAACTGCCACAGAAACAATAGTGCAAATAAGACCCATGCCCCCAGCGACACCTCATTCGCAGCGGCCGTCCATCCCATCAGCGGCGGCATTGCGCCCGGGATCGCACCGATCGCCGTCGATGCGGATGTCATTGTCTTCAAAGGCGTGTATAGCAGGACGTAGCCTACGATAACGACCATGCCCATCACGGCAGTCAGCGGATTAACTAAAAAGTAGAGATAGATCTCGGCGACCGCACACTGCGCCAGGCCAAATATCAGAGCCTCGTTCGGAGTGACCCTACCCGATGGCAGCGGCCGCTCGGCAGTGCGGTTCATCAACCGGTCGGTCTTCC
>DATHVL010000131.1:0-4524 GCA_035461325.1 Pyrinomonadaceae bacterium | reverse complement strand
GCGGGGAGTATCGCACTTCTTGCACCGAGCGTTGCAGATCAAGCTCAGGTGCTGCGGACGGAATTGCCAAGGTCTGCGCAGCAGGTGTCGGATTTCGTTTCGCGGTATCAATGGGGCCAGGCACTTATTGCTCATATGCCGACCGCGGACCAGGTGATGGCAAAGGTCGATGCTGCCAGCCTGCTAAGCGGCGTGGGAGGAGTGTTTTCGACAACGGCGGGCGTTATCGGAAATTTCTTTATTGTTCTGTTATTGGCGATCTACCTGGCAGTGGAACCGGGCACCTACACTCGCGGATTTACAAAGCTTTTTCCGATCGATCGACGGCCGCGTGTCACTCGGATCATCGATACCACAGGCGAGACGCTCAGGTGGTGGCTCGTCGGCAAGATCGCGTCGATGGTCTTTATCGGCCTGTTGACCTGGATCGGGCTGTCGATAATCGGGGTGCCCCTCGCCCTGACATTGGGGCTTATCGCGGGCCTGCTTTCATTTATCCCTAATTTTGGCCCGATCCTCTCTGCGATTCCGGCCATTTTGCTGGCCTTCATTGCCAGCCCTGTCACCGCCCTGTACGTCATCGGGCTGTACATTGGTGTGCAGATAATCGAGTCAAATATAGTTACGCCCTATATCGAGCGGATGACGGTCGAGCTGCCGCCGGCGTTGACAGTAATGTTTCAGATATTCTTCGGTGTGATGCTGGGAGCGATCGGGCTGATACTCGCGACGCCGCTGCTTGCGATGCTGATGGTGGTAATACAGCTTGTTTACATTCAAGACGTGCTTGGCGACCGCGACATCCAGGTGGGTGACGCCGGCCATGCAGCAGCAGAGTCAGAGCCTCCTCCGACAGACATGCCGGAAACAAACGAAATATGATCGAGAGATACACATTGCCCGAGATGGGTGCGGTTTGGTCGCTGCAGAACAAGTTTCAGAAGTGGCTGGACGTCGAGATCGCGGTGTGCGAGGTGCACGCCGAGGACGGAACCATTCCCGCGGATGCACTCGACGAGATCAAATCGAAGGCGGCGTTCACCGTCGAGCGGATCAACGAGATCGAGAAGACGACCGACCACGACGTTATCGCGTTCACGACAAATCTTGCCGAGAACATCGGCCCGGCATCGCGATTCGTCCATTACGGGCTGACGTCCAGCGATGTCGTGGATACGGCAAACGCGCTTCTGTTGAAAGAGGCGTGCGGTATCTTGCTGAAAAAGATCGACGCGCTCCTGCCCATCTTAAAGCGGCGAGCTTTTGAATCTAAGGATACGCCGCAGATCGGCCGGACACACGGGATTCACGCGGAGCCGACATCGTTCGGACTCGCTTGGGCGTTGTGGTATTCGGAGATGCAGCGGAACCGCGAGCGGCTCGTTCGTGCACAAGATGCGGTGTCAGTAGGGAAGATCAGCGGTGCAGTTGGGGCATTTGCTCACCTTTCACCGGATGTCGAAGCGAGGGTGTGTGAGCGGTTGGGGATAAAGGCGGCCGATGTTTCGACGCAGGTGATCCAGCGGGATCGCTATGCGGAATATCTTTGCACGCTTGCGATCATCGCGTCGACGCTCGAGAAGATCGCTTTGCAGGTACGGCACTGGCAGCGGACCGAGGTTCGCGAGGCCCAGGAGAAGTTCAAGACCGGACAAAAAGGTTCGTCGGCGATGCCGCACAAGCGCAACCCGATCTTGTCCGAGCGGATCTGCGGCATGGCCAGGACCGTTAGAGCGAACGCGATCGTCGGGCTCGAGAATATCGCGTTGTGGCATGAGCGGGATATATCGCATTCCTCGGCCGAACGTATCGTGCTGCCGGATTCGTCAGCGACGCTCGACTATATCCTGGCGAAAGCGACGTCGCTGCTCGATACGCTTGTCGTCTATCCGGAGAACATGCTCAAGAACCTGAACCTTACGCGGGGGCTGGTCTTCAGCGGGCAGCTGATGCTTGCGCTGACCCAGAAGGGCGTTTCGCGAGAGGATGCGTATGTGATGACGCAGCGGAATGCAATGAAGGTCTGGGACGAGGGCGGCGATTACCGCGAACTGGTAGCCAGCGACGCAGACATTGCCGGCCATTTGTCAGACGAGGAGATCGCCCGGGTGTTCGATCTAAAACACTATCTGCGGAATGTGGATAAGGTGTTCGAGCGGGTGTTTGGTTAGTCGATCGAGTCTCGGTGCTCGGCCATGGCTCGTCTACTGATCTCCTCGACCGTCTCGTCCGCCAAAAGATCGCGACGCCATTCCGTATAGTTGAATCCGTCTCGATTCATCAGCGCGATGAAACGTTCTGCCTCGACCAATCCCAGGTTCGCGATCAAGTACTCCATTCCACGGATCTTGATTTCTTTGTCAGTTAATGTACTCATCCATGGTCTCCAAAGCCGTAATGGGATCTAACAGACGAACCTCCTCGAAAACAGATAACTTCCTGAGAAGTTTGTCGTCGGTTGAGAGGAACAGGGCCGCGTTGCCCTCGACTGCCGAAGCGACATGAAGAGCATCCAACGCCCTCACGCCCAATTCTACCAAATTATATGCATTCCGTAGCAGTCTTGGTGACTCCACGACGATCGCATTAGCCCTCTCACGCCAGAGGCCGATCGCCCTGCTATTTTCGAGGAAAGGATTTTGGACGTTTTCGTACTCGTTGATATACGACCATACTAGTTCAAGGTTGCCCTTCCGAATGCGTTCTAATATCTCAATCGTTGCGACGGTTTCCCTTTGAACGCGCTCTAAGGATTGATCGTCGAAAGGGCGATTGTACACACAGTTATCCAGGTACACTCTCATACGAGGTCGAGTCCGCATCAATACCAATACAAACGCGGACGATTTTCATTACTGAACCCGTCCGCGTTTAGTTTGTGTTGGAGGCGGTAATTAACCTGCCCATTTTTCGGCCATGTCGCCGACCACGGGGAATTTGAATTTCTCGCCCTGATAGCCTTTGATACAACCGTAGATCATCGCCGCAAGAAAGATCACGATCACGACAAACATGAGCAGGCTGAATAAAGATGCCAGCACGCTCGAACCGGTAATGATCCCGATCATCGAACCGAGAATAGAAACCGCAATAAGGGCAACGATATAAATAGCAGTGATCAACAGCGACTGGAACGCGTGAAACCGCATGAAGCGGTCATTTTTCTCGGTAACAAGGACAATGATGCTGTAGATGAGGCTGATGGCACAGACGGGCATATAGACCAGCAGGGCACCAACATTCGTATCCAGGCCAAGGGCGGTCTTACCGCCTGACATATTTTGCATAGGGCTTTTTTATTTTCTCCTTTAGAGGTTTCGTCGTGAAAATAACTGTATGCAGAAGAGACTGCGTGAAACTTAACATAAGACGTTGATAAATACAACGGATTGCGTAACAATCTAGAATTTATTTCGGAGACGTAAATGAAAGCAAAGGTATACGTAACATTAAAACCCAGCGTCCTTGATCCTCAAGGAAAGGCTATTCATCACTCGGTCGAGCTACTCGGATTTGACCGGATAAACGACATACGCCAGGGCAAATATTTTGAGATCTCGCTCGGTGACGGGGTGTCCGAAGAGGACGCCCGCAAGTCGGTCGAAAGAATCGCGGGCGACGTCCTTGCGAATCCGGTCATCGAAGATTTTCGGGTCGAGTTCGGCGATTAGGCCCGAAGGCACCTTCTTCAAACAAATACTTATTACGATGAAATTTGGAGTAATTGTCTTTCCGGGTTCAAATTGCGACCACGACGCCTATCATGTGATCTCAAAACACGTGGGCCAGCCTGTGGATTTTATCTGGCATAAGGAGACGGACCTGTCGGGTTACGACGCGCTTCTAATACCGGGCGGATTTTCCTACGGGGACTATCTGCGGGCCGGTGCTCTCGCAAGGTTCTCGCCCGTGATGGAAGCCGTGAAAACCTTTGCCGCCGAGGGCAAATATGTCTTCGGCATCTGCAACGGGTTTCAGATCTTGTGCGAGGCGGGACTATTGCCGGGTGCATTGATGCGCAATGCGGACCTGCACTTTGTCTGCCGGCACGTGAACATCCGTGTGGAAAACGCAGGCACGCCTTATACGAACCAGCTCGAAGAGGGGAAGGTTCTATCGATCCCGGTCGCGCATGCTGACGGAAACTACACTTGCGACGACGCGACCTATAACGCACTTGAGGAGAACGGCCAGATCATTTTCCGATACTGCGAGGAAGACGGCTCGACGACAAGCGCCGCAAACCCCAACGGGGCCAGATCTAACATCGCCGGTATCTGCAACCTCGATCGGAACGTCCTGGGAATGATGCCGCATCCGGAGAGGGCTTGCGAAGAGCTGCTTGGATCAAACGATGGTCGAGACATCTTTCGCTCATTAACGCGGGCGATCGAGGCAGCCGAGTAGAATCTCTCGAATATCTTGCATCAAGAAAAGGCCGCCACCGAAAAGTGGACGGCCTTTTTTACCTAATGGATTCTCTCGCCTAGAGTTCGAATCGCCCTTCCGCTGAACTTATTTTTA
>DATHVL010000130.1:0-4627 GCA_035461325.1 Pyrinomonadaceae bacterium | reverse complement strand
TGCAGGCGTACTGACGGATATCTCGATGCCGTTCATGGACGGTCCGGCAATGATCCGTGCGCTGCGAAAGATGGATCCGGATGTAAAGATAGTCGCGATGAGCGGGCTTATGAACGATGAGCAGTCGGCGGAATTAAACACAATGAAGGTTCATGCACACTTGCAGAAACCATTTACCGCCGAGGTGCTGCTCAACGCGGTGCGCAAGATGCTGACCGGCGGTTAGAGCCGTCGATCTAGGAGCGGCGGACGACCATCACAGTACACGGTGCGTGCGTGACGACCGAGTTCGAAACCGAACCCAGGAGACGCCCCCAGAACCCGCGTCCGTGCGACCCTACGACGACCAGGTCGGCGGGCCAATTTTCGGCATATTCCACGATCTGATGAGCGGGTTTGCCCGCGAGGGTTTCGGACGAGACGGTTACTCCCGGGCAACGGTCGCGTATTAGGTTTACTGCCTCTGCGGCAAAGTGCTCAGCCTCATTTCGAGAGGCCGCCGTGATCTCATCGTAATATTCGGCGGAAAGTGCGAAAGGTTCGGTCGCGATCGGCTGCATCGGTTCATAGACCGCAATGACCTTGATCTCGGTATCGGCGTCCGTTCCGAAAAAAGAACAGCATTCCTCTACGGCGGCCGTGCTGTATTCCGATCCGTCGGTGGCGATAATTATTTTCATAGCTTCATTTTGCGCCGGTTCGGCAATACCGCGCTAAGATCCCGCCGACAAAAATGCAAAACTTATGCCGTAAGCAAGGCCGTGGTATATTCGTGGTATAAAAATTGAATTGGTTCCATTACATTCGGGGGGCAAAATCAGAAGATGATCGAGATCGAACAGATGCGGAAAGATGAGATGGAGGAGCTGTTGGGACGTCTGAATTATGGGCATTTGGCATGCTCTAATGACGACGTGCCGTATGTCGTCCCCGTTCATTTTGCCTATGACACGCCGAGCATTTTTATCTATACGACAGAAGGCAAAAAGGCCGAGATGATCCGCAAGAACCCACGCGTGTGCCTCCAGGCGGAAGAGGTACACGACCGGCGTAACTGGAAGAGCGTCATCGTCAACGGCGAGGCACGCCAGGTGATGGATCTGGACGAAAGACAGCGTGCGATCGACTTGATCACACAGATAAACCCGACACTTACGCCCGCGGTGAGCATCCGCTGGATGGACAGCTGGGTGCGAGAGAATGTCGAGGTGATACTCAAGATCACTCCCGAATACAAGACCGGCCGTGCCACTGTGGAGCGCAGCGACACAACGGCGCCCTTCGCCCCTAATGTCGACCCAAATCCGACGATAAATTAAGAACAAGTAGATCGAGGTGCATGGGCCCTGCCGGGTGCGGCGGGGCCGTTCTATTTGCGCGTGAACTTTCGCGGACAAATCCTGAAAATAGGAAATTTTTCGCGCCCGGCGAAACTGAAAGCGCAGATTTTACGGGGCTCCGGGTTTGGCACCGGTCTTGCACTTGTTGACAGCGGGGAGACCTTCCCCAATGGAGAAACCTGATGTTGACGAAGATCTACTTGGCTTTATGGGTGCTATTAGTCGTTGCTTTTGCAGGCGTCTATATCATCGGAAACATGACGGCCGAGGCCTTGGTGGTCTTCGGATTTGTTGCATTCGGAATGGTTTTCATGGGCATGATCTCGGTTTTGCCGACGGCGGTCCATGATTCTCTTATTAAACATTAGACCCCCAGCCATTCGAGCTTGGGAAGGCTGTATGCGTGGAAACTAGTTTTCCTGCATGCGGGAGAGGGGCAGGTGACATGCAGGGTCGCTTGTCCCTTTCCTTAATTTAAATTCACAGATGCGGCCGGAGCCGGGCACTTATCGCCTCAGCCGATTGCACGCCTACCAGCCGGTCAACCTCACGCCCGCCCTTTAAGATCAACAATGTCGGAATGCTTCTGACGCCAAATCGCGAGGCGGTCCGCGGATTTGCATCGACATCGAGCTTTGCTATCACCGCCCGCCCGTTATACTCACCGGCCAGGGCTTCGATGATCGGGGCGATCATCCGGCATGGCCCGCACCAAACCGCCCACATATCGATAAGGATCGGCTGTGGAGTCTCGTCGAGGAGCTTTTCAAAAGTGGCGTCGGTGAGGATCACCGGCCCCGAGGGTTTCACCAAGGGCGACTTACAGCGGCCGCACAGGGGTTGTTTGCCCCCGGTAAAAGAGGCTCGATTTCGCGAGCCGCACTTTGTGCAGGAGACTATTTCGCTTCCCGGAACGGTCATATCTCGTTCCATTATAAACGCAGAAGGCTCCGGTTTGCGACGCACGCCTCCCTCATTCTCGAAGCGGAACGAGGGTTGCATTAAACGAGTGATAGTCCCACGAAACATTTAGACTATGACCGAAGGAGCAAGACGATGACCAAACCGACAACTGCATTAGAAAAAACACCCCAGGAAGTTCAGGCGAGACCAATGCTCGTGGAAGCTGAAAAAATGTTCGACCATTTCGCGGATGTCTCGCGAGCGATAGCGAATCGGGCGTTCACGTTCTTTGAGGAACGCGGACGTGATCTCGGGAATCACGTGGATGACTGGTTCCGGGCGGAATCGGAACTGCTCCGCCCGACTCCGGTCGAGATCACGGAGACCGAAGGCCTTATCAAGGTGAGGGCTGAGCTGCCGGGCTTTAGGCCGGACGAGATCGAACTGAGTGTAAAGGACGACGTTCTTTATATGAAGGGTAAAAGCGGAACGGAACTCAAGAGCGAGGACGAAAGGACCTTTTACAGCGAGCGGCGGAGCAACCAGTTCTGCAGGCAACTTACGCTGCCCGGGCCGGTGGAAACGGACGGCCTGAACGCTCAACTAAGGGACGGGATCCTGACGCTTGAATTAAAAAGGATCGAGCAGACGGAGCCGGCCAAGATAGAGATCAACGCGACGTAAAATTGATCAGCGTGCGTACGTCGACCTGGGAACGCCTTCGGGTGGCGGGGGCGTTCCTCACCGCGCGCCAAAATTGAAAATGCTTGCGTCGGAACATCTGCAAGCATTACAATTAATAGGGCAAGGCACCCTTCCAGCCTCACACCTCTTGCGGGTCCAATTCACCACTTGCCTTACTAAGAAATATGCCAAGACAACAAGAAAGAATTTCCTATATATCCGACATAACGATCGACGGTGCATCAGGCCGCAGGCAAGTGCGCATCAGCGACCTCAGCCTGGGCGGCTGCTTCGTCGATTCCATCTCCACACATTCTGAGGGAGAAGCGATAAAGCTTCTTATCACCGGGGCGGACGGCCGCGAGATGGAATTTGACGGCAAGGTTGCTTGGCTCTCCGGCGGAGCGGGTTTCGGCGTGAACTTTGTCGAAATGGACGATGAACATATCGAATTTTTGAGGTCGATCGTCAAGGGCTGAGACCGCAGCAAAACGTTATTGACATTTTCGCGGCGCGCTATATTATTCTTCCATACCAAATCAGCCGGTGGAGGAGCGCGGGATGATCGATCCTAACGAAGGACTAGAAGGAACATTTACGCTTGAAAGCGAGAAGGGCGGTGTCGTCGAAGAGCCGCCTTTTCGCATTCTTGTGCTTGGCGAGTGGAGCGGCGACGGTGAAAAGAAGCCGCTTGCCGAACGGCGGCCGATCGAAATTGACCGCGACGATTTTGACGCAGTGATGTCGCAGCTGGGCGTTAAGGCGGATCTGGCTCCGGGGTCAACGTCGCTCACGTTCGCCGAGATAGAAGACTTTCACCCGGACCAGATATTTCGGAACCTTCCCATCTTTAACGAGCTGAGAGAACTCCGTGGCCGCCTACGCGATGAGAGTACATTTAATGCCGCCGCGCGCGAGGTGAAGGAGCGGTTTGGTGTGTCCGAGGCGGCACCCGCCGGGCTGAGCGAAGAGCCGGTTGCTGAAGAGCCTGCTGCGGAAGCCACCCAAAATAGCGGCGGGCTGCTTGATTCGATACTCGCCAGGCCTACGGGCGGCGGAGCCGCTCCAAAACCCGGTATCTCGCGTGACGTCGCGGACCTTGTAAACGAGGCCGTTCGCCCGCATCTGGTGTCGGTCGACGAGGGCGAGCAGTCGCAGCTGATCGCGGCGATCGACGCCGCGACGAGCGCCCTGATGCGGCGGATCCTGGCAGATCCGAAGTTCAAAGAGTTGGAAGCCGCATGGCGAGGGCTGTATTTCATGGTGCGGCGCACCGAGACATCGCCGGAGCTCAAGATCCATATCTTCGATATAAGCAAGGCGGAACTCTCCGATAACCTAAAGGACGCCGCGAGCCTGGCCGATACTGAGATCTATCGTCACTTGATTCGCGACACTTTGGAGACGCCGGGCGGCGAGCCCTATGCAGTGGTCTTGGGCAATTATGCTTTCGAGCCGAATATTGATGACGTCGCCGCGCTGATCCGGATCTCGAAGATCGCCGCGGCCGCGAACGCTCCTTTCATTTCGCATATGCGGCCGGATGTTTTCGGCGTGCATTCGCTTAATGAAAGCCCCGATCCGAGCGCCTGGAAACTCGGCGACCAGTCCGACGAAGGAAAGCTGTGGGCCGCGCTTCGGGACCAAACCGAGTCGGTCTATCTAGGGATGGCGATACCCCGGGTTATGGCTCGGCTCCC
>DATHVL010000129.1:0-3051 GCA_035461325.1 Pyrinomonadaceae bacterium | reverse complement strand
TACCAACAGCAATAGGCCGAGTATTACGGCCGGCACCGGCAGCCTTGCCGCGACCATGTTCAAATTATTTCTCATTCGCTTACCTCAAACCTGGTCGACTGTACAGCCGTTGCGTGTTTATTATTCGCCCGGCGGTCAGAGACGATGACCTGAAGGATATAATCTCCGGCAGGAATATTTTTGCCGAGGGTGAGTGCCCCCATCAGCACGACCCCTTGCGGATTCGTCGCCGCATCCACCGCGATTGGCGAGAACTCCCCTTCAAAGACCGGCACCCCCTCGTGGATAAGCCGGATCTTCGAAACAAGATCGGGGGACGACGCTCGGTCGTGCTTGGAGTTGTAAATTACAAGTCCATAAGTAAGGCTCGCGCCCTTTGCAAAACGCCTGAGCGAAGAATCGCTCCGCGAACTGTCCGCGACTGGGTTCGCTGCACTTCCATTACTACCCTGCGTAACCATGCCTTTTGTCGACGCCCGTTCGAGCGCAATGCTCGACAAGCTGAGCCTTTTCTTTTTGATATTGGGTATCTCGATGTATTCGCTCGCCGAACCGACCTTGCCGGCGTTGTTGTCGCGGAGCGCGATACGGAACTGATAGCCCCCCGGCTGCTTGATCGGCATTATAAATTCATAGACAAAGCCGGTGTCGCGGAGTCGCGAGACCTCGTCGGGCGATAGGGTGATCTTATAATTCTTCCCGTGCTGATCGGCTATGACCCCGTTATCGCCAAAGCTCGCCGCCAGCAGCGTGAACTCAGCGGTCTTGGTCCCGTTCTCACCGTCGCTTAGGTTAATCTCATCACCCTTTACGTGCAGCAGCGATCTGACAAAGGTTCCTTCCTTCGGATCATAGCCAAAGAGCGGATTGAAATTTAGCGTTATCTCGTTCGCCGTAAATGGGGACGTCAAGGCGTCAAGTATCTGATGTTCGGGGCTTCTGGCACCAGCCACGGCCTCCTTCTCCTCATCCGTAACGTTGAAAAATCCACTCCGATAACGAACGTTGGCGCCGGCGCGCCTCACCTTTATTTCGATCCTGTTGTATCTGCGCGTGTCCGGATCGAACGTGTCGCCCGAGGGTTCATATCCAATTAAGTAATAACTTTGATCGCGCAGCACATTCCTGATCCCCTCAGCGAAACCGTTCGAGTTGGTAACAGCGAAGCCGCCCGTCTCCTCAGCCAGCAGTCGAAGGCCGGCCTGTGATTCAAAGAGGCTTCTGTCGCTTGGATCGGCCGCACCAAGTATCGCGATCGGGGCACTTGCATAGAGTCCTCGAGGATCGATCGCGTATATCACGACCGATGCACGATTTGCCTGGTCAACGACACCGTCGAGCAGAAACGAGGCCCGGTTGCCGGAAGACGCCTTCGAGCGGCTGCCGATAACTCGAAATCCGTGTGAGAAGAGTATTACGGATTTCCGTCCTGGCAATTGGCCCATCCCATTGATCACAAATCGCAGGGCTCCAAGAGTACCGGCCGCAAACGCGTCGTTCTGAAAATCCTCGACAGCATCGTTACCGTCGCGCGCTTCGAATGGCATGAAGGCGCCGAGATTATCCTTGAACAACGGCTTCCACCTGATGCGTTCGACCGCGGCATGCAGCACCTTTTTATCGGTCGTAAATTGCTGCAGCGCCCCCACCCCGGAACCCGTGCGAATGATCGCCACCAGGTCGCCCGGCCGCATCTCCTCATCGATGAACTGCTTGAGCGATCTGCGGGTATGCGCTGTGGTATCAAATCCGAGCGAGATATCATCCACCACGATCGCAATGGATCGTCGGACAGCCTCGGGCCTAACATTTTTTACTGGCTCGGGGTACAAAGAGGAGGGTTCCGGCTTGTCGCCTGTGGCTGAACCGCTTATAAAGGAGAAACCTGAGATCTCTTGTTTCTCTCCATTCTCAAATATTTCTACCTCGTCCGGCCTTATATCCGTGATCGGATTGCCCTTTTTATCCGTAACCGATAGGTCAAGCTGGATCAAACTGGTCGAGATCTTTACGACCTCACCATCGTCGGCGGGCGGGGTGGGTATCGCATCCTGAGCAAACGCGGAAAGGGCTCCAATGGCGATCGCGAACAAAATGAAAAATGCTCTATACATAGGGAGGAAACTCCGACGTTCAGTTTAATGTGGCAAAAGGGTAATTAGGCATTTGCTATAATACATTCGCGCTCTGCTTTTTGGGAAGTTTTTTCGCCAAGCAATTTTCTGCATCGCTTTGTCATCAAAGATTTCGGGAGCTTTATCAATGTTCATAAAATGGATGGGTTTGTCTTTGGCCGGGGTCTTTCTGGCGGCGATATTGACCGTCAGCTGCACTGCGCAGCCGCTTGCGGCGGACCCGCTCGTGTCGCTTCGCGATCTGACAAGCGGCGGTAAGATGCCTGCGGAATCGGTCGTCGAGAACATTGAGCGCCGTTATGCCGGTACCCGAACGGGTGCCCTCGCACGGCTTTTGCGCGCTCGGGTACGTTTTGAGAACGGCGACTATCGCGGTGCTGCGGCCGTGCTAAATTCCGACGAATTCGCCAAGCTCACGACGGTGGGCGATTACGCCCTTTGGCTCCGCGGCCAGTCGCTGGCAAAGGCCGGCGATCACGCTGGTGCGATGGCCTCGTTTGAAAAACTGCTCGCGGATTATCCGAACTCGATGCGCGGCTCTGCTGCCCGAATGGAATGGGCGGCCTCTGCGATTTCAGCCGGCCGAGCAGCCGCCGTTCCCGCCTTCCTGGCACCGCTTATTGGAAAACGTTCCGCTCAGGCGATGCTCGCGACCGCACGGGCTTACGAGGCTGCCGGCGATCGCACCGGAGCGATGGAGTTTTACCGCAAGGCGTACGTCTACGGCGGCACCGGCGACGCGGGAAAGGAAGGTGAGAAAAAGATCACCGAAGCTGGCGATACGCTCGAGCCTCGCAACGCCGAAGAAGCGACGGTTCGTGCCGATCGGCTTTTCGCAATGGGCGCCTCCGGCCTGGCCTTTGACTCTTACAATTCCCTGATCACTAAATACCCCTCCGCCGCCACGCCTGAGATC
>DATHVL010000128.1:0-4212 GCA_035461325.1 Pyrinomonadaceae bacterium | reverse complement strand
CACTGAGGGCAAGGCGATGATCGGCTTTCCGCCGTCCGAGAGCGACGCGCCGCGAATAAAATCCATCTGACCGCCGACACCGGAATAATGCCGGTTCCCGATGGAATCCGCACAAACCTGACCGGTCAGATCGACCTCGATCGCGCTGTTCACGGCCGTTACCTTCGGGTTTCTCCGTATCACGGCGCTGTCATTTACGTATGCGATATCGAGCATGAGCACCTGAGGGTTGTCATCGACAAAATCGTAGAGCCGTCGTGTGCCCATTAGGAAGCCGGCAACGATCTTCCCCGGGTGCTTTATTTTCTTACGCCCGTTAATGACACCGCTTTCGACGAGTTCCATGACACCGTCGGAGAACATTTCAGTATGGATCCCATGGTCCTTATGTCCTGTGAGCGACGCCAGCACCGCATTAGGGATCGATCCGATACCCATCTGCAGGGTCGCTCCGTCCTCGATGATCTCAGCGATGGACCGGCCGATTGCGCGATCGATATCAGTGAGTGCCGGGGGCGGGACCTCCGGGAGCGGATCCGATACCTCCACCGCAAAGTCGATGTCGTTTATGTGGACAAGCGCATCGCCCAATGTTCGCGGCATCCATGGATTTATTTGGGCCACGACGGTAGTGGCGCAATCCACCGCGGCGCGGGCGATATCAACCGAAACGCCGAGTGAGCAGAAACCATGCTTGTCGGGAAGGGAAACGTTGATCAGAGCGACATCGATCTTAAGGACGCCACGGCGGAAAAGAGCAGGTATCTCCGAAAGAAATACGGGAATATAATCGCCGCGGCCCTCGTTGACGGCCTGACGCACATTTGCGCCGACGAAAAATGCATTGACCCGAAAGCTCTCAGTAAACTCCGGTGCGGAATAGGGAGCCGGTCCCTCGGTGTGCAGATGTACGATCTCGACGTCGCGGAGTTCCTCCGCACGAGCAGTCATTGCCTTGATCAGAGTCTGGGGTGCTGCGGCGACGCCCTGAATGAACACGCGATCGCCGCTGTTGATGATCTTTACGGCCTCCTCAGGCGAAACAAAATGTTGCATAAGCTCACGAAGGGGCTATTTTAGCCCCGTGCCTCGACATATGCTAATCTCACGGATATGTCGCAAGAGTTCGATCCCGGTGCATATCTTATATTTCAATTGGAGTCGGGTTACGGTCTTTTACGGGTCTTGGCCTACGAAGGGTCGGAGGACGACAAGGTTTGGCACGTTACCGCGTTCAACGAAATGTTTCTCGAGGTAGATGATGCAGAACAAGCCGTCGATGGAGGCCGCTTGAGCCCTGTGATCGGGCACGTGGCGATGACGAATCGAGCGTTTGAGAGCACCCAGGTGGCGTTCTTGAGCCATAAGCCGCTTGCAGCCGAAGACCTCTCCGGATATGAAACGTGGATCGCGGAGGTAGATCCGCCGATCTCCGACAGATCGATCAGGCTACTGATGGGCGTTAGATAGAATTGGCGGCCTCAACGACACATTCACTAATCAGGAAATTCCACGCCGCTGCATTTCGGCCTTGATCATCACAAGTTCCCTGCTTACTTGTCCGGCGGTTGAGGTGTTCTCCTCCGCCCGTCGGATCAGATAAGGAAGCGTATCGCGGACAGGCCCGTAGGGAACGTACTTCGAAACATTGTATCCGTGCTTTGCCAACACATAGGAAAGATTGTCGCTCATGCCGTATAGCTGTGAAAAATAAATGTGCGGATGATTGTTAGCGATACCCTCGCGATGCATTCGTTCAGCCAGTTTATATGTACTTTCGTCGTTGTGGGTGCCCGCGACGAACGATATCTCATCCAAATGGTCTAAGCAGTAATCGACGGCCGCATCGTAGTCCGCGTCAGTAGATTCCTTGTCGGGCTGAATGGGCGATTCATAGCCCATCTCCGCCGCCCGTTCGCGTTCCTTCTCCATATAGGCCCCACGAACAAGCTTCATCCCGATCATGTAGCCCTTAGCATTCGCTGTCTTGCGCGACTCCCTTAAGAACTGGAGCCGATCCTTTCGATATAGCTGGATGGTGTTGTAGATCAGGACGCGGCCGCGATTGTGCTTCTCCATCATTTCGTCCGCCATTCGGTCAATCGCATCCTGGATCCAAGTCTCCTCCGCATCAATGAAAACCGGTTGGCCGATCTTTGCGGCCTCATCGCAGATCCGTTCGACGCGACGGTGGATCGACTCGCACTTCATCTGGCTTTTGGCATCGAGCTTCTTTCGCGAGCTCATGCGTTCAAGTGTCCCCAAAGGGGCTATCCCTGACATTTTGAATACGGCAAACGGTATATCGTCGTCGCCTTTCGCCCGATGGATGGTGCGGATGATCTCATCGGTCGTAGCGTCGAAATCATCCTCGGAGCTGCGGCCCTCAACAGAGTAGTCGAGGATGGTGCCGATGCCGGCCGCTCCCAGCTGGTCCACCGTCGGCTGACTTTCTTCGATAGTTTCTCCCCCGCAGAAATGTTCAAAGACCGTTCGCTTCACGATCGCATCGATGGGGAGCCCGATCGAAAGCGCAAAACGTGCCGCGCCGGTGCCCAATCCGCTAAGGAACGGGGAGCTCATCATTTTGAACATTCGGTACTTCTCTTTTAGTACCGCGTCAGACTTGTCGGCGAACGCGGTCGCCGTGTCGCGGAAGTCGAGATGGAATGCGCTCATAGAACGGTAAAGGAAAGGGCGTGATCAATGGAAAGGTTATTAAATACAATCAAGATTGTAAAATTGTCACCCGCCCCGATTTGCTTTATGATTTCAGTTTTTACATCAGGGGCAGATCAGCACTATATGAGTAAAGCATTACCGACGCGAAGCGAAAATTATTCCGAATGGTATAACGAGGTGGTCAAGAGGGCCGGACTCGCTGAAAACTCAGCAGTGAGGGGCTGTATGGTCATCAAGCCCTACGGTTTCGCCATCTGGGAAAAGATGCAGCGAACGCTGGACGATATGTTCAAGGCGACCGGGCACCAGAACGCGTATTTCCCGCTTTTCGTACCGAAGTCATTTCTCGAAAAGGAAGAGGAGCACGCTGAGGGTTTTGCCAAAGAGTGTGCCGTGGTCACGCATTACAGGCTGAAGGCGGGCCCGGACGGCAAAGGCCTGATAGTCGATCCGGATGCTAAGTTGGAAGAAGAGTTGATCGTCAGGCCCACCTCTGAGACGGTGATCTGGAATGCCTACCGCAACTGGATCCAATCGTGGCGCGACCTGCCGTTGTTGATCAACCAGTGGGCTAATGTGGTCAGATGGGAAATGCGGACACGGCTCTTTCTTCGAACTACCGAATTTCTTTGGCAGGAGGGGCATACCGCACACGCGACCGAACAGGAGGCGATTGAAGAGACCGAACAGATGCTCGGCATCTACGCCGAATTCGCCGAGAGCTGGATGGCAATGCCGGTGGTCGAAGGCTTAAAAACCGCCAGCGAACGATTTGCCGGCGCCGTTGAGACCTATTGTATCGAGGCCCTCATGCAGGACGGCAAGGCCCTGCAGGCCGGTACCTCGCATTTTTTGGGGCAAAATTTCGCACGCGTGTTTGATGTGAAATTTGTTAATAAGGAAAACGAACTCGAATATGCATGGGCGACATCGTGGGGTGTTTCAACTCGATTGATGGGGGCACTGGTCATGGCTCACTCCGACGATAAGGGATTGGTGCTTCCACCAAAACTCGCCCCCATCCAGGTGGTAATAATTCCGATCCATAAGTCCGAAGAGGATCTGGCTGCGATAAGTGAAAAAGTTCTTCCAATCGTTGAGGAACTCAAGGCGGCGGGCGTCTCGGTGAAATACGACGACGATGACAAGCAGCGCTCCGGATGGAAGTTTGCGGAGTACGAATTAAAAGGCGTCCCTGTGCGATTGGCGATGGGAATGCGCGATCTGGAAAACGGCACGATCGAGATCGCCCGCCGCGACACGCTTTCAAAAGAGACGGTCGCGATAGATTCTGCTGTTGAGACTGTACGAACTCTGCTCGAACAGATGCAGCAGAGCATCTATCAGAAGGCCCTTCAGTTCCGGGAGCGAAATACCCACATGGTCGATTCGTGGGATGATTTCAAGGTCCAAATCGAGCAGGGAGGCTTTCTGCTCGCACACTGGGACGGGACTCCTGAGACTGAAGAAAAGATCAAAGAAGAGACTAAGGCAACTATAAGATGCATTCCGCTGAACTCCGTTGAGGAA
>DATHVL010000127.1:0-9730 GCA_035461325.1 Pyrinomonadaceae bacterium | reverse complement strand
GACGATAATATTTCACCTTTAGAGTATTTCTCCAGTATATAAAAGGGGGGTGTCGCAAATGCATAAGGCGGCACCCTTTCCGTTTTTAAACCGCGAACTTTTTGAGTACAAGAGCTGAATTTTTTGACCCAAAACCGATGCAGTTGCATAGCACTGTATCAAAATGGCCCTCGCGGGCGGTGTTCGGGACGTAGTCGAGGTCGCATTCGGGGTCGGGAGCGTCGAGATTCATGGTCGGCGCGATGATCCCGCGTTCGAGTGCGAGGAGCGCGGAGCCGATCCCGGCCGCGCCGGCAGCGCCCTGCGGATGGCCGATCTGAGATTTTGTTGCGGACATCGGAATGTCATAGGCACGTGAGCCGAACGCGAGTTTGATCGCTTTTGTTTCGATTCGGTCGTTGAGCATCGTAGACGTTCCGTGGAGGTTTACGTGGCCGACATCGTCGGCCCGGAGGCCGGCATCACTTAGGGCAAGCGACATTGCGCGGGCGGGTTCGACGCCGTTCTCTTCGAGCCGGACGCGGTGATATGCATCGCAAGTGGCTCCGTAGCCCGCGACCTCGGCGTAAATATGGGCACCCCGATCCAGGGCTGCCTGATATTCCTCCAAAACGAACATCCACGAACCTTCGCCGATCACTATCCCCGACCTGTCTCGCGAAAACGGTCGGCTCGCTCGCTCAGGTTCGTCGTTCCATTTATCCGTGACGACGGTCAACACCTCAAAGCCGCGGAGGATGCCGGGTGCTATGGGCGAATCGACGCCGCCGGCGATCATCCTTTCCTGACGGCCGAGCGCGATGTGCTGTGCGGCGTAGAAGATGGCGTCGGTCGAAGAGGTGCAGCCGGTAGAGATGACATGCGAAAGCCCGTGTAGGCCGAATGCCATTGAGAGTTCCGACGAGAGCCCGCCATGCGTCGATGAGGGGATCGTGTAGATGCTGCCCTTGCGTTCGTTGCCTGAGAACCAAAAACCGAATTGCTTTTCGGTAAACGCGAGGCCTCCGCCGCCTGTTCCCAGCGATACGCCGAAAGAACTCCTTGCTTCCGGGTCGAGATCGCTGAGGTCTATGCGTGAATCATTGATGGCCTCGCGTGCGGCCGCGAGTGCCAGCGGAACTGTTCGCGGGACGTGACGGCGGTCCTGAGGCTCGATCTCGGCTTCCCAATCGAACTCGGGGATCTCGGCTGCGATCTTTACCTTAAACCCGGACGCGTCAAAGCTCTCGATCCGCCGAACCCCGCTAAGGCCCGCTTCCAGCGATCGCCAATAATGCTCCTTTCCGATACCGATCGGAGTGACGCAGCCGAAACCCGTGATGACGACCCGCCGCGGAGCCTTAAATCCCTGGAGCATATTGTTGGATTGGAGAATAGCACACGGGGCTGTGCTCAATTAAGTATCTAGAATGAGAGCCACGCGTCAAATGCCCACCCGACGGACTGTTCCCACATCAGAAGGCACCAGCGTCCTTTGCGGCCGCTGAGAGTGTGGTAATTCGGATCGCATGCGATGACCTCGACCGAAGCACCATGAGGGATGGCGGCCAAGCGGTCGCCGAGGTCGGTGCTTGGCAATGAGCGGAGTGCGAGAAATCCGTCGTTTGGAGAATTGACCGTGGCCGTCGTGGGCGAACCCAACTCATTTTCGAGATCATCCGGAAAGGGATCTGCGGAGACCGGCGGTTTTTCCATCTCGGCAAGTTTTTGCTCGAGCTTTTCGAGTTCCTGTTTTATTCGCTCTTCATCTGCGGCAGGCCCCGATGATGAGACGGCCGGCGTAGGCGTGGGGAAGCCGGTGTATTCCGGCTCGGTCTCGGCACTGCCGATGTAGAAAAGAACGCCGAGGACGATAACCCCGGCGACGGCCATCACGCCGACGACACCTACGGCCAGAGCAACAAGGATCCACAGCATCGACGGGCCCTTGCTCTGCGGGGGACCGTTCGAGACACCGGTCCCCGGCGGTGGAATATCGACACGCAGCGGTTCGTCACGCTCGACCAAGGCGGCACCATCCGCAAGACAAAAGCGGAGCGTCTGGTCGGTATAGGTAGTGCCGCACTGCGGACAGCGTTTCATCGATCTATTTCTTTAATTCGGCGGCGATCATAGAACGCAGATCGTTCGGATTCAGCCGAAAAAGCTCTTTACCATTAACAAAAATGGTGGGGGTACGGCGGACACCCAGGCTGCGGCCGTCGGCAAAATCGCGTTCGATCTTTTCAAGGTGCTCCTTCTTGGCAGCTGAGGCACGAAGCTGTTCGACGTTCATGCCGAGTTCGCCGGCCCATTGTTCAAAAAGCACCTTGGGATCGGGCCGGTTGACGGGCTGGGGGGCGCCGTGGATCTCACCCCACTGGCTCTGCCCGGCGAGCATTTTATCCATATACTCCCAGTACTTGCCCTGTTCGCCGGCAGCTTCCAGATAGGACGCGGCAAGGCGGGCGTTACCGTGGAACGGCATATAACGGATAACGAACTGAACCTGGCCGTCGAACTCCTTGAGGATCCCTTTGACCGTCGGGTTAAAGGCGGCGCAGGCCTCGCACTCCGGGTCGAGGAACTCGACCACCTTTACCTTTGCATCAGCAGGCCCGAGCGAGGGGCTGTCCGGACGGATCATCGCCTCAGAAAGTTCAGGCTGTTTTTCTGTGACCGGTGCCGGTGCGGCTGATTGCCGATAGAGCATGGTGCCGATGACACCGACAATGACGATGACAAGGCCGATGCCTAAGAGAGTACGTACTTCTTTTTTCATAGATCTTTTTCGGGCCGGTAAAGGGCCAGCAAGATCGCGAGGCTTACAAAGCCCGCGAGCGACATAAGGGGAATGGTAACAAATCCAAATAGCTCGAGCTGTCGTGCGTTGCAGGGGACTCCTTCGCTGCAAGGCGTGATGCCCTCAGAAATAAAATCGTAGTAAAGCAGATTGTGATAAACGGCAATGACGAGGCCAATGAGCACCAAGGGCCATGCATATTTTTTCCAGCCCGCATCGGCGGAAGCGATACCCACCGCGATCACGATAACCAGCGGGTAAAGTGCGACGCGCTGATACCAGCAAAGGTTGCAGGGCGGAAAATCCATTATCTCACTGAAGAACAAACTGCCCGCCGTGCCGGCAAGCGTAATGATCCAGGCAAGGTAGGGAAGAATGGTGTTGAATGTATGCGACGAGGGCGGATCGACCGCAGTGGGCTCCATAAGACAAATTAAAACACGAGAGCGAAAAGTTTTGAAATACGAAAGAAACGCTTTCCGTCGAAAAATATTTTTTCGGGACGGTGCAAGAACTTACCGCGACCATCGTTCATTGCATCGCGACCGGAGGAAGACGAAAAATGCGGAGTTGTGGAGGATGACTTATGGGGCATCGCTCGCGGGCTCGCGAAAGACGCGTTTCTGCAGTCAACCGCCGGCGCCGCGGGCCTTTGGCGCCCGTGCCCGAATGCCGGCGAACGCCGGTGACGCTTTCCCCTCTGCCGGAGTAAGGCGGAGTCAAATAGAGGTAAAAACAATGAGAAGATCAATAATGTCAGTAACATTGCTTGCAGCATTTAGCATTTTGATGATCGGGTGCACACCGGCAGAAGAACCGGATAATGTGCCGCCGCGGACACCATCTCCGACGGCAACGCCGACAGCGACCGCATCGCCCACGGCAGACGATAAGAAGACCGCTGCATCGCTCACCGGGCGGTGGCAGGGCCAGGACGGAACATATGTGAACATCACCGAAAAGGACGGGAAGTACTCGATCGAACTAGCGAACCTCGACGGGCCTAAAACGTATGAAGGTACGGCGAAAGGAGACGAGATCGAATTTACTCGCGACGGCAAGACCGAAACTATAAAGGCCGCCACGGGCGAGGAAACCGGGATGAAATACCTGCAGGAAAAGAAGAACTGCGTGGTTATAACCAAGGGCAGCGAGGGCTTCTGTAGAGACTAAGCCTATCGCAAATACAAAAAAAGCGGGCCCTTCGGGGTCCGCTTTTTTTATCAGGCTCGCTGCTCCGGTTCATATCCTCAACGGCATCACTATGTATTTATAATCGTAAGCCGAGTCGCCGGCGACACGCATTTGGGTAGCGGCGTTCGAATCCTTGAATTCAAAGGTCACGCGCGTCGCACCTTTTGTATCGCGAGCGGGGGCGGCCGCGGCACTTGAACCGTCGGAGGCAGGCTCTGCCTCGTCAGTGTCAGCGGAGCCGGCCTCAAGGGCTCCAACGTTGTTGAGGAATTCCTGCAGGTACTGGTGATTGAACCCGAGAGTTACCTCTTCGCCCGAGTATTCGGCGGGGACGACCTCGGCACCCTCGCCCTCTTCGCTGGACTGCGCGGTGATCTCGACCTCGCCTTCGCGGACCGTTACGCGGATCGAACGGTTGCGTTCGTCAGCCATTAATGCCACGCGGCGAACAGCAGAACGCATCTCAGCAAGGTCAAAGACGACTGTCTTGTCGTTGTCCTTTGGCATCACCATCTCGTAATTCGGGAAATTCCCTGTAAGCTTTCGGGTGATAAGCAGTCGTCCCTCTGTTTCAAAGTAAATGTGATTCTGATCCTCACCGAACTGGATGTCGCCGCCGGAGTCGCGTGATATTTTTACGAGCTCGAGAAGTGCCTTTTTCGGGATGAGGGCGTCCATCGCAGCGTCGCCCGTGTCGCCCACTTCCTTTTCGATAAATGCCAGGCGATGGCCGTCGGTGGTCACCATTCTCGCCGTTCCATTCGCCAGCATGAACTTCGCACCGGAGAGGGTGAACCGGCTCTGCTCGCTGGTAATAGCGAACGCCGTGCTCTGAATGAAATAATTGAGCACCTCGGCTGAAAGCGTAATCGGCGCCGATTTGAACATCGGTATCTCGGGATACTGTTCACGGCTTACGCCGGCCAGGCGGAAATTTGCACGGCCCGCCTTCATTCTGACCCAATCGTTCTCGTCCTTTTTGAAATGAACGTCTCCGCCGTCAAGCGTACGGACGATATCGAAAAGCTTGCGTGCCTGGATGCAGATGGAACCGGGCGTTTTGATCTCGGCCTCGGCATCGCAGCGAATGGTAACGTCAAGGTCGGTGCCGACGATGCGGATCGACCCCTCGCCGAGAGATTCGATCAAAATATTCGAGAGGACCGGAATGGTGGATTTGCGTTCGACGACGCCTTGGATGTAACCCAATTCCTCTTTTAGAACGTTCTGCTTGATGGTGAATTCCATGGTGTAGTGCTCCTAGAATTTAATGCTGCTGAGAGATTCCCGAAAGGATTGAAATATTATAAACGACCTCTTCGAAATTCGCTCCTCAGGTCGCCTGCCTTTTCTGCTTTTTATACTAGAAAAGACAAGATATATATCCAGTACTAGTAATAGGGCCTGTTGATATGTGCAAAAGGCTTTCCCGCCCCGCTAGTTACTGTTCATTTCCGTCCACAGGTTCGTGTGGAAAAGCTGTGGAAAAGGCATGCAGCGTGCGGAAAACTTCCGGACGATCATCTTTTCCACTCGCTTCCACAGGCGAATTGGCAGACATCCTGAGGAAATGTGGATAACTTTTCTCAACTGCTGCAAATAAGAGAGATAACGGAGCAACGTCTCGGAACCGCATGTGGATAACTCTATCTTCCATTTTTAGCAATACCTCGGTTAACTAGCTGCAAAGACTATCTATCAACTCGCTGATAGTATTGTGGAAAACACGATCGTCCTTTGTAAGCTGATCGATCTTTTCGCAGGAGTGCATCACGGTCGTGTGATGCTTGCCGCCGAACTCGCGGCCGATCTCCGGAAAGCTGTGTTTTGTTAGCCGCTTGCACAGATACATGGCGATCTGCCGCGGAAAGGCTATCGCCCGGCTATTGCTCTTGGACATCATCTCGTCGACGGTGAGTTTATATTGTGAGGCGACGACCTTTGCAATACGCTCCATGCTGAGCCCCTCGGGGCGTTCGGAGTCGATGATGTTCTTCATCGCATCCTGGGCGAGCATTTTTGAAATGGGGATGCCGCGGAGCGAGGAAATGGCGACAAGGCGAACCAGCGAGCCTTCGAGTTCGCGGACATTGCTTTTGATCTTTGACGCGATGAAGATCGCGATCTCATCAGAGAGTTCTATGCCGTCGAGGTCCGCCTTGCGTTTTAGGATGGCGACCTTTGTTTCGAGATCCGGCGGTTCGATATCGGCGATCAGTCCCCACTCGAAACGCGAATGAAGGCGCTCCTCAAGAGTAGGTATCTCACGCGGAGGGCAATCGGACGAGATAACGATCTGCTTCTGGTTATTGTGAAGCGTATTGAACGTATGGAAGAATTCTTCCTGCGTGCGCTCCTTACCGGCAAAGAACTGAACGTCGTCCATCAACAACACATCGATCGAGCGGTACTTTTCGCGAAAGCTGTCTGTCTTGTCGTAACGGATGGCATTGATGAGTTCGTTCATGAACTTCTCGCTGGTGATGTAAGACACGCGCATGTGGCGGTTCTTTTGCTTGATCGAATGGCCGATGGCATGCATCAAATGCGTTTTGCCGAGACCGGTGCCGCCGTAGATGAAAAGAGGATTGTAAGATTTGCCGGGTGTATCGGCTGCTCCCATCGCCGCGGCGTGTGCGAACTGGTTAGATGAACCCACGACAAATTTTTCGAATGTGTATTTTGGATTAAGCGAGTGCTCGACCGGTTCGATATCAACGAAATTGGTCGTACCCATTCCGGGCCGAGCTGCGGCCGGTTCGCTGGCGAAACGGGGTGCGGCACCATCAAGATCAAGCGAGTCGTCTTGATCTCTGTCGTCATGGAGTGAGGCGTCCTCCGCGGGGTCGATCTCCCAACAGATGGAATAGGCAGAATGACCCGTCGCCTCAAGGCAATTTATGATCAGCTCGTTGTAATAGACCTCGACCCAGTCCTTGGTCACCTGGCCGGCCGAAAGGGTAATGGTGCGTGATTGCTCATCAAGCCCGACAAACTTGATCTGGCGAAACCATGAATCAAAGATGTGCTTGTTGAGATGGCTTTCAACCTGTTGAAGGATCCGCTGCCAAACCTCAGTTTTCTCCGAAAGAGCTTCCACTCGCGACACTCCAAACTGCTTAAACTTTCCCTGCTTGTTTGGTGACGATTTGAGCAACTGTGCCGAGTAGGCCCAGGGAGGGGGAAAATCTCAGATCATCAATGTAAGATGTTTTAACTTCGCGACTTTGGGGCGAAAGGGCACACGTATACCTGCAAGTTTTCCACAGAATTTTCCACACCCTGTGGATTTCTGCTTAACACTTAAAGTAAAACATTAAGATATTTATTTTCAATAACTTACAAGGGGTCCCATATCAAAACGGGGGACAGATTATCATAGGAAAATGGCTATTGCAAACAAAAATCCACAGAATTTTTGAGCCCCGGAAAGCGTAATCTAACTACTTTTTCCTGCAACACTTTGGCAACATTCTGCACATATTTTCAGCGCGAAAGTGGGGCAAGAATTGGTGAAAATGAGCAGAAAAATTTTCAATGGCTTCCAAAAATTTCACACTCTCGGCAGTTTATTCGAGTACGAGATCGAGGCGGACATTTACCGGCTCTTGATTACCGTCGCGGTCATCGACGACGAGACGGTATTCGCCCGGGGGAAGTGAGCGGTTGAGACGACCGCCGGGGACATAGCCGGTACGGGCGAGGGCCGTCCACTCCGCGCCGGATTTTCGCTTTTGAAAGTTATCGGCATCAAGGACCAGGCATTCGATCGGGCTGCTTTTGCCAACCGACACGAAGTCTCCCTTAAGCAATGCCCGTCGGTTAAGCAGGATCCGAAAGCTGAGTTCGCCGCCCTCGGGAATAGTGAACTGACCGACGGCGACCTCGCCGTAACTATATTCAACGGTAGGCCTATCTACAGGGAGAGGGGCCTCGCGGTTGACGCGAAAGAAGGCCAGGACGACAAGTATCAGGATGACGACAGCCATGATCTTGAGCCAGAAGGAAATGCCGTCAGCGGGCGAAAATGACATGGGATAAAATTAATATATCTTGCCTAAACGAGAAAATGCCCGGCTTGCTAAATGCGAGACCGGGCACCCCTTTGGGTAGGATAGAAAAAAGAAACTAGAGTTCAGCGACCTTGCCTGCACCCGAGGTTCGCTTTTCAATGTTGGTGGGCGAACCGCCGTAAAGGACCTTGCCGGCACCCGATGCCGAAGCGGTAAGGCGTCCGCTCGCTATCACACGAACGCTGCTTGCTCCGCTTGTTTTGACCGACGCGTCGACCGAGCGAAGCGATTCGGCATTGATGCTGCTCGCCCCGCTGGTTTTTGCCTCGAGGGCCGTGGTCTCACCGGAGGCGATAACCTTTGAGGCACCGCTCGACTGCAGTTTAAGTTCGCCATTGCTAAGGCCCGTGACCTCAACGCGGGCGACGCCGGAGGTTTCGATGGCTTCGAAGTTCGGAGCGGAGACACGTACTGTGATCTTGCTGCTGGATTTAATGCGTTTCTCGGATGAGATGTGCAAGACGCCGCGGCGGACCTCGGTCTTGATCAACGGCAGAAGATTATCGTCAGCCTCGACGCTGACGGCGTATTCACTGCCCGCGACCGCCTCAACATTAAATATGCCGCCGACGTCTATGGCGGTGAAATCCGATACCTGACGATCTTCAGTGGCGATATTGCCGGAGCCCTTTATTCCGCGAGAAAAGTTGAACTCGAAGAGGTTGGACGTCTGTGCCTTGCCGAAGGAGAAGAAATTTCCGAAAACCACGCCGATCATAATGGCGAGTATAAAAATTAAAATGCCGATCTTTTTCATTAGTGCCTCCAGTATCAATGCTAGTGGTGGAAACGAGCGGCCGCAGCGAAATGTTCAAAGAAAATTTTAGCGGGAATAGATGTAGAACTGGATGGCCTGGCCCACGCCGATCATAAAGCCGAAGAGTGCTCCGAAAAATTCGATGGTTCGGAGGTGTTCTTTTGCTACTGAAAGAACAAGTTCTTCGAGCTTTTCAGCGGGGTAGGTCATAATTTTTTGTCGGACAACACCGCCGACGTCGAATTCCTTCACGGCCTCAGGCAGCTTTTCCTGTATCGCGGTGATGATAGTTTCGGTCAGCGAATCGCGGGCGGAGACGAGTTTGTTTTCCGCGATGTGGTCCGAAAGGCGGCCAATTGGTGCAGAGAGCAGAACGTCGATCTGGCGGGCGAGCAACTCGTTTATGATCCTCGATGTTTCGGGCCGGGCGACGACGTCCATCAGCCCGTTAACAAGTGCCGCCTTTAACTTTTCCTCGGATTCCGGATAGAGCGTGCGGAGAATCGATTCGATGCTGTGGGGCCGAAAGCGGTCGACGGTCTCGCGGAGATAGGCGGTGACCTGGCTTGTAACAGCCTCACTGCGGATAAGCGAGAGAACCGAACGGGTGATCTGATCCTTGAGGCTTTGCAGCCCGGCGGGTTCCACGGTGCCTACGATCTCGCGAAGCGGACGCGCAAGGGCATTGTCGATCCCGGTTTCGATAAAAGAGCGGGCCTCGCCGGCGAAGAAATCGCCTTTAAGTGTTTCTTCTATACGGCGGGGCAGGCTCTCGTTAACCAGGTCGTCGACCTCGCGAAGAAGATTTTCGCGCGAGACGAAGATCTTTTTGAAAAAGGGCAACCCCTCGTAATATTCGTGAACTTCTTTTTTTATCAATGCACCGATCTGGTCGCGCGTCCGCGGGGCGGCGGCGATCTCCGT
>DATHVL010000126.1:0-8840 GCA_035461325.1 Pyrinomonadaceae bacterium | reverse complement strand
GACGTGGTCATTGGAGACACTGTAGTGGCACTGCTTTACGGTGACCAGAAGCTCCGGAAAGTCGACGTTGACGGCAATGGTCTTGTCAGGCAAGTGAACGCTGAACGCACGTTCGAGGTGACAGGCACAAAGATCATCGCGATGTTCGATCCGCAACAGGATCTAACTTCGTCAGATGTCTTCGGTAACGCCGCGGCAACACTCGTTCCGTCGACGGCCGGCTCGTATTCCAAGGTCACACTTGGAGCGCCGAAAGCCCTGAGAGCGAAGTTCCGGCCCGGCGGGCTGATGGAAACGGTGAATACAGAAGGGCGAACGGTCATCCATATGCACGCTCCGGAAAACGATCCGGCAGGCGCAAATCGCCGCGTTTCGGCCGATACGGTTCGTTCTCAGTTTTCCCCGGATGGCCGGTTTCTAAGCAAGGCTGAAGCTGTCGGGAATGCGGAGCTTTATATTGAACCGGTGGCAGCGGCCCCCGAGAGGTACAAGACAACGGTCAACGCACCGCGTTTCGACTGCGATTTCTTTGCGACCGGCAACAGCGCACGAAGCTGTGATGCCGGCACCAAAACGGAGACGGTCCGGGACCCGATGGTCGCATCTGCTGGCCGCGGTCGGCAGACACTGTCATCGGCCAAGTTGAACGTGCGATTCAACGAAGGCTCTCGCGACGCTGAGGTGCTAACCGCATCCGGCAATGCTAAATTCAGTGAGCTTGCCCGAAATGCGACCGCTAACACTTTTGAGTATAACGTTACCGAACAGATCGTAAGGCTTCGCGGCGGAGAGCCGACGGCATGGGACGATCGCGCTCGTGCGAAAGCGGGAGAGATCGATTGGGACACACGTAACCGGCGATCGAGTTTGCGGGGCAATGTCAGTACCACCTATTACAGCCAGAATGCGACGGGCGGAGCGACCCCGTTCAGCGGTTCAACCCGTCCGGTCTATATAACTGCAGGCGCCGCCGATATCGATCACGCTGCCGAAACCGCCGACTATCGGCAAAACGCACGGGCCTGGCAGGATGACAATTACCTTCGGGCAGAGACGATAAGCATTAGCCAAAAGGAAAGCCGCCTGTCCGCCCAGGGCGGAGTGCAGAGTATGTTAACTCGCGTCGCATCGGGATCGGGCGGTCCATCTAAGCAGCCTGTTCACGCCTCCGCCGCGCGCATGAACTATGTTCGCTCTTCGGGACTGCTGCGCTACGAAGAAGGCGTCGAGATCAAGCAGGGAAATGATCGAATCACCGGCGCGATCGCGAATATTTACCTGGATGACAAGAATGAGGTGTCGCAGACCGTCATTGAGAATCAGGTCGTCATTACCCAGCCTGGGCGGAAAGCCACGGGTGATTATGCTCAGTATATTGCAGCGAATGAGACGGTACTTCTCCGCGGCAGTCCCGCCAGAATAAATGACGCCCAGCGAGGATCGTCCGATGGGGCGGAGATCCTTGTTCATATGCGCGACGATCGCGTTGTCGGGCAAGGTAAGAGCGAGCGCGACCCTTCCGGCCGTATCCGTTCGGTATTTAAGGTGAAGAACGATTAGAATAGTTCCCTGTGAACGACATCTCGCAATCCCGGGCCGCAACTAACGGCAATTCGCCGGACGTGAACGAGCATTGCCTCTCGGCACAACACCTGCAGAAGACCTATGGCCGACGTCGAGTTGTGGACGACGCGTCGTTGTACGTTCGCGAGGGTGAGGTGGTCGGGTTGCTCGGTGCGAACGGTGCGGGTAAGACTACGACCTTCTATATGATGGTCGGGCTCGAAACTTCAGAGGGTGGTTCAATTGCCCTCAATGGCGAAGATGTAACAGGTTTGCCGATGTACCTTCGGGCCCGCCTCGGCCTCGGATATCTCCCGCAGGAACCTTCGATCTTTCGGAAATTAACCGCCGAGCAGAATATCCTGGCCGTCCTCGAAACCCGGCCAATGAAGAGAAACGAGCGATTTGAACGGCTTGAAGAGTTACTGGAGGAATTCGGCGTGGAGCACGTTCGTAAGACGCGAGGCGATGCACTGTCCGGCGGAGAACGTCGAAGGGTTGAGATCGCCCGATGCCTTGCGACGGACCCGCGATATATATTGCTGGATGAGCCGTTCGCCGGGATCGATCCATTGGCGATCGACGACATCCGCGACATAATTCTTTATCTCAAAGAGCAGGGGATCGGCATCCTCATTACCGATCATAACGTCCGGGAAACGCTGGGAATTACAGACCGTGCCTACATTATGGCGGAGGGAAGGATATTGAAAAGCGGCGATCCCAAAACACTGGTGCAGGACCCGGACGTTCGCCGGCTTTACCTCGGCGAACGGTTTGCCTTATAAGGCTTACTTTTCCTTTTTCTCCGTGAAAACCGTATAATTTAACCAAGCTCATGACCCGATAGATTCGCGAGGATAATGTCGGAAAGAGCGTTCGTCGCACTATGTCGTCCTTAAGGCTTTCGACACAATTACAGCAAAAAATGGTCCTGACGCCTCAGTTGCGCCAGCGGATCGAGATGCTGCAGATGACATCGATGGAGCTTTCGGAATTGATCGATCAAGAGCTAGTTGCCAACCCGATCCTCGAAGAGGTGCAGCCCGGTGAAGAGGTTCAGGAGATCTCCGACAACATCCTCGATCAAAACGCAGAGGGCTTTGAGGACGCAGGTGCCGACTCTCCCGACGATATGGGAAAGAAAGGCGAGGATACGGATTTCTCGATCGAGGGTGCCGACGATTTCACTGCCGAGATCCCGAACGAAAACGGCTTTGACGAAGCCCGTGCGGCCGAGATAGACGTTGACGATGACCACGGCGGCGGCGACTCCGATTCCTTTGAAGAGATCGACTACGGCCGCGAGTTTCAGGATTACCTCGACCCCGGATATCGTACGCAGGAGATCGAGTATAAAGAGGACGCACCGAGCTTTGACCAGTTCCTCTCTCACACACCGACGCTCTCAGAACATCTCGAATGGCAGCTGAACATGATGGACATTTCCGACGAGGTCGAAAATGCGGCCATCAGTATAATCGGAAATCTAGACGAAGACGGCCGCCTCGTTACTAGTATCGAAGACCTTTCGGCACTGACGGGTTCCTCTGCGGAGGTCGTGGAAAAGGCTCGTGAGGTCGTGCTTGGCCTTGACCCGGTCGGTTGCGGTGCATTAGACGTCCGAGACAGCCTACTCGCCCAGTTAAAGAGCGAAGGCGAAGAAGATAGCCTGGCCGCGGAACTGATTCGCGATCACCTTGAGGACTTGCAGCCTCACCGCCTTCAGCACCTTGCGAAAGCGACCGGACGGGGCCTGCACGAACTCGATGACGAGATCAAAAAGATCCGCTGTCTCGATCCGTACCCGGGTAGAAGATATTCGTCTGAGGAACCGGTGTTCGTCGCTCCCGAGGTCTACATCGAAAAGATCGAGGGCGAATACATCATCTATTTCGCCGACGACGGCAGCCCTCGGCTGCGGATAAGCCACACATATCATCAATTGCTTGATCAGCAGGAGACTTCAAAGGAAGCGAAGGATTTCATCAAGGAAAAGGTCCGCTCTGCGGTCGACCTCTTAAGAAATATCGAGCATCGCCGCCAAACCATCTATCGCGTGGTCGAGTGCATCGTTGACCGTCAGCGAGACTTTCTAGACCACGGTGTCGAACATATAAAACCGATGATGCTAAAGGATGTGGCCGAAGACATCGGCATGCACCTGTCGACCATCTCGCGTGTGGTAAATCGGAAATATGCCCACACTCCGCAGGGCGTCATCGAACTTCGCCGCTTCTTTAGCGAGGGCATGATGAATGAGGACGGGGAAGAGGTTTCTACCCGCATTCTTAAACTTAATATCAAAAAGCTGATCGAGGATGAAGACACCAAGAAGCCCTACACCGATGAGCAGATCGTAAAAATACTTGGAAAGGACGGCGTGAAACTTTCGAGAAGGACAGTCGCAAAGTATCGTGATCAGATGAACATACCCGGATCACGCGAAAGAAAGACTGTTATATGATCGCCTTCTTTGTTTAGAAAATAAGGGGGAACTATGAAATTTGAATATACGGGCAGGCATATCGATGTCACACCTGCCCTCAAAGCCCACGTAGAAGATCACTTTGCCCGAATCGATCACTTGTTTAAGGGTAAACCTGCCTCAGCCCACGTTATTATCGAGGTCGAACGCGGCCGTCACAGGTCTGAGGTCATTCTTAAGTGGAGGAACGAGGTGCTTACGGCGGCGACCAGCAACTCGGATATGTATCTCTCTCTTTCCCAGACAATAGACAAGATCGAAAAGCAGGCACTAAAGCTCAAGAATAAGATCATCGATAAATCGCACAGGGCTATAAAAGCGGGTACGCTTGCGGATGCCGCAACGGCCGTCGCACCGGCCCCGAACGGCCCGCGCATAATCAAGACGCGGCGTTATGCGGTCAAACCGATGACCGCCGAAGAAGCTGCGATGCAGCTTGACGGCGACCCGATGGGTTTCCTTGTGTTTCGCAATGCCGATAATGAACGACTTGCGGTGGTCTATTCGAGAAAGGACGGGAACTATGGGCTGATCGAACCATGACCGAAAATCCGCCGAACGCGGGCCGCACAACAAAAAACCTTACCATTAAACGCTTTGTCGAAAGCGTTCCGGACGAACTTGATATCGAAGTGATAGCGGGGTCGTCCGGCGTGGAAGTTCGACATATCAATTCCGAGCGTATCCAAAAGCTCGGCCTCGCACTCTCCGGATACACCGATTATATTCATCTTGGCCGCGTGCAGATGATCGGGAAGAGCGAACTCTCCTATTTGAATAGTTTGCCCCCGGATGAAAGATCGACGGCACTCAGAAGGTTAACGCCGGAAAATATTTCATGCATACTGATAACAAAAGCGCTGGAACCGCCCCCGGAACTTGTAACGATCTGCGATGAAACGGGCATTCCGCTGCTTCGGACCGCTGTTGTCAGTTCAAAAGCGATCGGGGCGATAACGGAATTCCTGAATGAGGCCCTTGCTGCAGAAGCCACGATACACGGCGTGCTGTTGGAGATGTTCGGGCTTGGCGTGCTGCTCTTAGGTGAATCGGGCATAGGTAAATCCGAGTGTGCATTGGACCTAATATCACGGCACCACCGCCTTGTTGCTGACGACTCTATTAAGATCAAGCGAGTCGGCCAGCGACTCGAGGGTGCGTCGCCGCCGCTGACCTTTGAGCACCTCGAGATCCGCGGGCTGGGGATAATCAACGTCAGGCAGATCTTCGGTGTTTCCTCGATCTGCAAGTCGATCCGGGTCGAGCTTTGTATCGAACTCAAGAAATGGAATGACGGTGACTCGCACGAAAGAATAGGCTTCAGTGCCGGAGTTGAAAAAAAGGAGATATTAGGCGTCCCGGTGCCTCGATTTACCCTTCCGGTCCGGCCGGGCCGCAACTTGGCTATTCTCTTTGAGACAGCGGTAAAGCTTTTCTTGCTTCGAAATGAAGGATATGACGCCGCTCGGGAACTGGTCGCCCGGCACGATGCGATCGTTGGCGGGCCGAGCCGACTGAACTGAGTCAAGTCGATGATGAAAAATGAGCGCCCATTCCTCTCGTCCCTTGTTATCGTTACCGGCCTAAGCGGTTCCGGGATGAGTTCGGCGACCAACGCCTTCGAAGACCTCGGTTATTTTTGTGTCGATAATCTCCCGATTACAATGCTGTCCACCTTTGCCCGGCTGCTTCGCCACGGCGAGGAGGGAATTGCACCCATCGAAAAAGCGGCGCTCGTGATCGATATCCGCGAGCGGCACTTCCTCTCGGAATTCTCCAGCGAAATTAAGAAATTAGCAAAAAAAGAGATAACGCCTTTCGTAGTTTTCTTCGAAGCCTCAGAGGAGGTGCTGCAGCGCCGATTCTCCGAAACCAGGCGGCCCCATCCGGCTGACACCGGGAAAGGACTGCGGAGCGCTATCCACGCTGAAAAGGAGGCGATGGACGCCATCCGCTCACTAGCGGATCTGATCATCGATACATCTGAACACACGGTGCACACCCTCCGTCGGGAAATATTAAGTAAGTTCACGCCGCCCGATGAGGACGCCCCGCTTAAGGTTAATGTCGTGAGCTTTGGGCACAAATATGGATCCCCGCGTGATCTTGATCTGATGCTCGATGTCAGGCACCTGCCGAACCCTTATTTTGATCCGTCGCTCAAACATTTGAGCGGGGCCGATAAGAAGATAATCAAGTATCTTGACGGTTTTGAGGAAGTAGGTGAAACTGTCTCGCGCTTTTACTCCCTTTTGGAATATTTGTTGCCATTTTATAAGAGGGAAGGGAAGTCCTACCTAACAATAGGAATAGGGTGTACCGGCGGTCGGCACCGTTCGGTGATGGTCGCTGACCGTCTGGCTGAGAGGATCGGTAAAATCGGGTTCCCCGTTTCTGTGAGCCATCGGGATATGCAAAAATAGAGAGCGACGAAATGAAAAAAGTAGGCGGAGTAATAGTGTCCCACGGCCAACTTGCCACAGAATTGCTCTCAGCAGCAGAGACGGTTGTAGGCGAGTTGGGACACATCGCAGCGGTCTCGATAGGCTGGCACGACGACGTCGAGCTGGCAAAAGATGAGATCGAACGCTCGATTAAGAACGTTAATGATGGCGTCGGCGTTTTGATATTGACCGACATGTTCGGCGGAACTCCGACGAATATTTCAGCGATGTTCCTCAAAGAGGGTGAGGTCGAGATCGTCACCGGGGTCAACTTACCGATGGTTATTAAACTTGCGGCGTATAGCAAGGAAGCAGATCTGGCCGAGATGGCAAAAATTGTCGAGGAACAGGGACGGCAATCGATCTATCGCACCGGAGCCCTCCTGGAACCGCAAAAAGCCAAAAAGGATGCTTGAGGGGACCGTCACGATCATAAATCCGTTGGGCCTCCATGCCCGAGCCGCGGCACAACTCGTTCGCCTTTCCGGGACATTCAAAAGCCGGATCCTGATCGCAAGGGAAGACTCCGGAGTCTTCGCCGATGCGAAGTCGATCCTCAGCGTTTTGACGCTGGCAGCTGGAATGGGCACGCAACTCGGCCTTACTGTCGAGGGGGAAGACGCTACCGAAGCCTTCGCGGCGGTGATCTCGTTATTCGAGAAAGGCTTCGGCGAGATCTAGTTCAGAATTATGCAGAATGGTGAAATGCCGGGCAGCGGCAAAAGATTATCAATTATTGGCGTTCCCCTTGGTTTCGGCGCAGGAAAGACCGGGAGCGAGATGGGGACGAACGCAATGCGCCTTTCGGCGATTCGCGGAAAACTCTTCACGGAACACCTTGCCGATCTAGGATATGATGTCGCGGACGAAGGCGACGTCGAGATTACGATTCCCGAAACTCGGGCGGCGGAGGACGAAAATCCAAAGTATCTAAATGAGTTGGCCGCTTCGTCTCGCACGATGGCGGCCAAGGTGAAATCGATCTTAGACGGAGGCTCAACGCCGATTATTCTGGGAGGCGATCATAGCATCGCGATCGGTACATTTTCCGGCGTGTCTGCCCATTGCCGCGAAAAGAACGAGGATGTAGGACTGATCTGGTTTGATGCTCACGCGGATATCAACACTCCCGAAACCTCTACCTCCGGGAATATTCACGGGATGCCGCTCGCCGCGATCTTGGGCAAGGGTCCGGACGATCTTACGGGCATAGAGGGTTTTGCACCAAAGCTTAAGCCCGAATATCTTGCGCATGTCGGGGCACGTGATATCGATCCGGGCGAACGCCGCACCGTCCACGAGCTGGGATTGCGTGACAATTTCTTCACGATGAGCGATATCGATCGCCGCGGAATGCTTGCATGCGTGGAGGATGCGATCGCGATCGCTTCCAAGGCTCCGGGAGGATTCGCCGTCACCTTCGACGTAGATATGATCGACCCCCGTTTTGCTCCCGGCTCGGGGACGCTGGTGCGCGGCGGTGCCACATACCGCGAGGCCCACCTCGCCCTCGAGGCTATCGCCGAACATGGCGGGATGCTCTCGTTCGAGATCGTCGAGGTAAACCCGCTGCTTGATCAATCAAACATAACAGTCGAACTTGCCTGTGAACTCATCCTCTCTGCGATGGGCAAAACAATTCTATAATTTAGCTTTATGAAAAAGCGCATCGGCGTAATTTTCGGGGGGCGTTCGGGCGAACACGAGATCTCTATCCGCTCTGCTAAAACCGTGGTCGAACAGATCGACCGTTCCAAGTTTGATGTCATACCCATTGCCATAGCAAAGGACGGACGATGGTTAAGTCCGTTTGATTCCGCCGCCCTGCTGCCGGATTCCGTAAGAGAGGCGATCCCTGACGATACGCTGGCGTACGGAGATGCGCGGCTGGTGCTGTCCGGTGATCCCGGGATCAAAGGTCTGTTGCAGACTGATCGCGAAATGGGGACAGTACCGATCGATGTGGCGTTTCCGGTCCTTCATGGAACCTTTGGTGAGGACGGGACGATCCAGGGGCTTTTTGAAATGGCCGATATCCCGTATGTGGGCTGTGGTGTCTTGGGCTCTTCATGCGGAATGGATAAGGTCGCGATGAAGGTTCTGTTTAAGGCCGCCGGGCTCCCCATCTGCAAATACACATGGTTCACCCGGAAGGAATGGGAAACTGACGCCGGGGCTGTCCGGGATAAGATCCTCGGCTCCTTGCGCTATCCCGTTTTCGTCAAACCCGCGAATCTTGGTTCGTCCGTCGGCGTCTCTCGTGCCGACGACGACGACTCGCTCGACAACGCCGTTAACCTCGCGGCGAAATACGACCGAAAGATCGTCGTGGAAGAAGCTCTGCA
>DATHVL010000125.1:0-4810 GCA_035461325.1 Pyrinomonadaceae bacterium | reverse complement strand
GAAGCGGTATCGTGTTGGTCACGATCACCTTTTTGAGATGGGACGATTCGATATTCTGAACCGCCTTTCCGGAGAGGATCGCATGCGTAAAGCACGCATTGACCTCGTTCGCTCCGGCCTCGTGCAACGCGGCAGCAACCTTGCAAATCGTGCCGCCCGTGTCGCACATATCGTCGACGATAAGGCAATTCTTGCCCTCAACATCACCGACGACGTTCATTACTTCCGCCTCGTTTGCCCGTTCGCGGCGTTTATCCACAAGTGCAAGGCCGGCATTGAGCCGCTTGGCATATGCACGTGCACGTTCGGCGCCGCCCGTATCGGGTGCGACCACGATGAGGTTCTCGATCGGGTTCGTCGTGAAGTAATCGACAACGATCGGGGCCGCATAAAGGTGATCGACCGGAATATCAAAGAAGCCCTGTATCTGCGATGCGTGCAGATCTATCGTCAAAACGCGTTGGGCACCGGCACGCGATATCAAATTGGCGACGAGCTTTGCAGCGATCGGCACGCGCGGGCGATCTTTCTTGTCCGAGCGGGCGTATCCGAAATATGGGATCACAGCCGTTACACGCTCTGCCGAGGCCCTGACGAATGTGTCCTCCATTATCAGGAGTTCCATCAGGTTTTGATCGGTCGGCGGGCACGTCGGCTGGACGATGAACACGTCAGTGCCGCGAACGTTCTCTTCGATCTGGAAGTTGAACTCCCCGTCAGAGAACCTTTGCGTGCTCGCCTTACCGAGATCGCAATGCAGATGACGGCAGATCTCCTCCGCCAGTTCAGGGTGCGCATTCCCCGAAAAGATCTTGATATTGCCGGTTACGCTCATAAAGTGCGCCAGGAACGGCCAAGGCCGAATCTGGAAACAAAAACGGACGACCCTAAAAATTTAAGATCGTCCGCTCCGATTTCCAACACTGGCTGGGGCGGAAGGATTCGAACCTACGCATGCCGGATCCAAAGACCGGTGCCTTACCACTTGGCTACGCCCCAACGTAAAATTGCAGAAACTGATCGGAAGCGATCTAAAGCACTTGTGAAAGTGCCCCGCGGTACTCGGCCCGCGAAACGGTCGCTACGGCAAAACTTCGCCAGTTGGACTCATTGCCAAGGGCTTTTAGTGCTGTTTGCCGTGTCTCTTTATTGTCAAAAATTCCGAAAACGCTTGCCCCGCTGCCGCTCAGGCCCGCCTGCGATGCACCCAAGCTAAGCAGCATTTGCTTTGCCCGAGCTATCGAGGGATGAGCTAAAAACACCGAGTTTTCAAAATCGTTCTCTACTCGAATACCGATCTGAGTGGACTCGCCGGTCCCAAAACGGTAATTGAGAAGAATACGATTCACCTCCTCAGTTGTCAAGGGCGGGAGGTGTAGGCCCGCAAAGGCTTCGGCGGTGGAAACGACGGCATCCGGGACCGTTAAGACGAGGTGTTTTGCATCGATATCGGGCAGCTGTTCGATCTCAGTGCCGCGGCCGGTGCCGAGTGCAGTTCCCCCGTATAGAAAGAAAGGTACATCGGAGCCTAATTCCGCCGCGATCGGCTGCAGATCATGGACGGTGGCCGGAATATCCCAGAGAACCCGCATGCCCATAAGTGCGACCGCCGCGTTCGATGACCCGCCGCCAAGGCCGCCGGGTGACGGAATGTGCTTTTCCAGCCGAATGCGGGCACCACGTGTTACGCCGTACCGCTCGCGAAGTGCCTCGGCGGCTTTCAGTATCAAATTGCCCGGGCCGGTCGGAATTTTTGGATCGTCGCATTCAAGCAATAGTTCATCCGCTGATTCCATCGTGATGCGGTCGGCCAGCGATACCGTCTGGAATACGGTGCAGAGTTCGTGATAGCCGTCTTTGCGTTTGCCCACGATGCGCAGGGCAAGGTTGATCTTGGCAAATGAGGGCACAGTGAGCGGTTCGGACACATTTTAAAGAATATGACGCCAGGCTTAAAAAGAAAAACGGCGGACGCCCTTACAAGACGTCCGCCGAAAACACGGTAATTTTTGGGGGTTACCGCTCGACGAGGAAAACTTGTGTGAAATAGTAGGTGCCGTCATCGGTCACGGCGACACCGATCGCCGATTCCGTCCATTGCGAGCCGAGCAAATTCTGCCGATGTGAAGGCGACTGCATCCACTTTTCGACGGCGAATGTTTCGGGCGCAGTGTAGCCGCGAAGATAGGCAATATTTTCGCCGATCGCACGCCAATCGCTGATGCCATACTTATCCGCTCGGTCATCGACCATAGATCCGTCAAGCCCGCGGTGACTGAAGAAGCTGTTCATGGCCATGCTGTGCGAATGTTCGCGGGCGACCTTTGCTATACGGTCGCTCCACTTCAAGGTAGGCAAGCCACGGGTCGCACGTTCAACATTCATTAGCTGGAATGCGGTTCGTTCGACACTGAAGGCATTGCCCGCTGAGCCCCGGGGGGCCGAGGTGCGGGTGTGTTTGACCGCCGGCGTTTCGCGCGATGCACGCATCGATGAACCGCCGCCCGGCCCGATCACATCAACCAGTATCGGCTGAGGCTTCGACGAACGCGACTGTGCGTCCGCGTGGGCAGCCGCCAGCATAAATATCGCAAGTAGGGTGAAAATGTAGGGTCGCAAGATTACCTCACTTCGGCAGCGATGCAAGCTCCGTTTCGGAGTTCATCAGCTTTGCGTCCGCCGGCCGTGGCCGGCAGTTGCCTTTTCGGATAAGGTGTAACGGCGATCAGCCGTCGGGGTCGATGAACAAGGGTTCCCGCCCTATTTGATAAAAACGATCAATTTGAACGGTATTCCCGAAACCCGCGGGGCGGGTGATAAGATTCAATTATTGAATTAACCCGGATCGAAGTTGGGGGGAGGATCACGGTATGATGACGGCCGCCGTTCTCGCAAAGAGAACAGATACACCGATATTTACAGTTCGATATTATACGCGGATAGGGCTGCTAAAGCCATCGCGAAATTTAAAGAACGGTTACAAAGTTTATAAGCAATCTGATAAGGAGCGGTTGAAATTTATCACCGCTGCAAAGGAGCTTGGTTTTACGCTCGCCGAGATCGAGGAAATTCTGGACCACGCCGTTCATGGGGAGTCGCCGTGCCCGATGGTCCGCGAGATAGTAGAGAAACGGATCGACGAGAACCGGCGAAAACTGCAGGAAATGAGGAAGCTGCAGAAGCGGCTCGAGCGTGCGGCGGATGTGTGGAAGTCGATGAAGGATTCGGAGCCTGACGGCCATTCGGTGTGCCGGTTGATCGAGTCTTTTGCGGATGCTGAAGTTAGCGCTTGACTTGACACATACTGACAGGTTGTAGAATTGATTTCGGAGGGAAAAATGCGATGAAAGAACACATCGATCCTGTTTGCGGAATGACGGTCGACCCGAAGACGGCCGCGGCAGAAACCGAATATCAAGGAACGACATACTATTTTTGCAATCAGGGCTGTAAGACCAAGTTCGAAGCCGACCCGGAGAAGTACTTAGGTGAGGCTGAGGCGGCTGGCGGAGGCTGCTGCGGTACGGGCGGTACGGATGCAAAGTCGCCGGTGATGGTCGGGATATCTAAGAAAGCCGCGGAGAACCACATCGATCCGGTGTGTGGAATGACCGTCGATCCCGCGACTGCTGCCGGCGAATCTGAGTACGAAGGAAAGACATATTATTTCTGCAATCCGGGATGTAAAGCGAAGTTTGAGGCCGATCCGGAAGCATATCTGAAAAAAGGCGGGGCCGAAGCTGCAGCTGCGGATACGAACGCGGTGGAACACATCGATCCCGTTTGCGGGATGACTGTGGATCCGGCGACTGCCGCGGGAAAGCATACGCACGAGGGGACCGAATATTTTTTCTGTTCTGGGGGCTGCGTAACGAAATTCAAAGCGCATCCCGACAAATATCTCAACCCGACGCCGCAGGAGGAGCTTCCGCAGGATGTCGAATATACCTGCCCGATGCATCCGGAGATCGTACAGATCGGCCCGGGCTCGTGCCCGATCTGCGGGATGGCTCTTGAGCCGAAGGAGATCAGCCTGGACGACCGTCCCGATCCGGAGTACATCGACATGAAGCGGAGGTTTTGGATCTCCGCCGTGCTAACGCTGCCGGTGTTCATTCTGGCGATGGGCGAGATGTTCCCTGCATTTCACTCGATCGTCCCGCCGCGCATTTCGATCTGGATACAGTTCGTGTTGGCGACCCCGGTCGTGCTGTGGGGAGGCTGGCCGTTCTTTGTGAGGGCATGGCAATCGGTAAAGAACGTCAGCCCGAATATGTTTACGCTGATCGCGATCGGTACGGGAGCGGCTCTGCTCTATAGCTTTGCGGCTCTTTTCGCTCCGGGTGTTTTCCCCGAGACGATGCGTGACATGCACTCCGGGATAGTGCCGGCATATTTTGAGGCGGCTGCCGTCATCACGACGCTCGTGCTTTTGGGGCAGGTGCTCGAGCTGAGAGCACGTTCGCAGACGTCGTCGGCGATAAAGGAGCTGCTGCGGCTGGCACCGGAAAACGCCACGGTGGTTAACGAAGACGGCACCGAAGAGGTCGTCGATCTGAGGCACGTTCAGGCCGGGCAGATGCTTCGCGTAAAGGCGAACGAAAAGGTGCCGACGGACGGCGAGATCACCGAGGGTGACACTTCGATCGACGAATCGATGGTCACGGGCGAATCGCTGCCGGTGAGCAAGGCGGCGGGCGACCCGGTGATCGGCGGGACGATCAATGGCCCTCGGAGCTTCGTGATGCGTGCCGACAGGGTGGGCAGCGAGACGCTCCTGGCTCAGATCGTGAAGATGGTCGGCGAGGCC
>DATHVL010000124.1:0-3885 GCA_035461325.1 Pyrinomonadaceae bacterium | reverse complement strand
ATTGTGGGTCAAATGAAAATTCCATTATTTTGCTTGGGTCGGTTTCATACAAGATTTATATTCTGCCTGGAATATATTGGTTTCGAGTTCCGTTGAGATCCCGTATTCTACGGAATATAGATCACCCTCAATGAACGCCGGTCTTGGCGAGGTAAGGGTAAGTTTCGAAGTTGAACTCTGCTTGATTGAGTACTTAAGGCCAAAAAATCTCCGAATGATTCGTACGAAACGCCGCCTGACCCGTCTTTCGACGTAATAACACCGCCGGTGTGTTTCGGAAAGCGTGACGTCGAAACCCTACGGATATGTACAGGAACTTTAGGCGTAAGCGTGATTTTTTCTATCGTGTCCATAAATTCGTTCAGCGGACACATTGCACGATCACGTACATATTCAGTGGTCATACAGTCTTCGCAACTGAGATAGTCAACCTTGATCGTAAACTGCTGATCGTACTCGCAGGAAACTGCACAATCGTTTCCAAAAAGATCTACAATGTCTGATCTGGTTGTCTGGCCAAACTTAACCGAGCTGAGCATCCCCTGGGAAAAGAAATCGAAGCCGTCGATTTCATTAGGAAACTGCACCTCCTGTCCGCGAACCTCGAAGACTACAGCTGACGACAGCATGAATGTTATTGAAAAAATTACCCACGCCTTTTTCGTTACGAAGGATCTCAGAAACCTCATAAACATAGATTGTAGCAAACGGAATACCACAAGCAATTTGTCAATTTATCGTGCTTAGACGGTATGAAGGGCCTAGATATAAGGTTGGGACCTAGGCGGCGATTTGCGAAATGCGAAGCTTATGCTGTATATGTTTGGGAAATGCGAAAACGGCTGACCGCTGTCTTTGCGATAATTCTACCCACCTTCTTGTCTAAATAGGGTCAAGCGATCATGTTCGCCGATATTTAAAAAGATGAAATTCTCCGTCTCCATTGAGATCGACAAACCCATTGACGAAGTCATCCGCCTTTTCGATGACCCCGATAATCTCGTTAAGTGGATGGAAGGGCTGCAAAGCTTTGAACATTTAGAGGGGATACCGGGCGAGGTGGGAGCAAAGTCCAAGCTGCGTTTTAAGTCGGGCAAACGCGATTTCGAGATGATAGAGACCATCACCGAGCGCGACCTGCCGCGTTCGTTCACCGGCACATATGAGGCCAAAGGCGTCCATAATATCGTTCGAAACGAGTTCGAACCGCTGGGCGACGGCCGCACGCTCTACACATCCCATAACGAGTTCCAATTCCGCGGAATGATGAAGCTCATCGCGCTGCTGATGCCCGGCGTCTTTCGAAAGCAGTCAATGAAATTTCTCGAGGCCTTCAAACGGTTTGCCGAGTCCGCTTAAATACCTGAATCCCAATTTTTTTCTCTCCCACCCGGCTTTATGACGCCGATCATATTTCAAGGCGCCGGAGCGTTTAGAATATTGGCGTTACACTGGCCATTGCCGCTCTTTGGCAAACGCAATATTAATGATAATTTAGGTGCGCCGACAAGCCCATACTTCGGAGCACTTCTCGACCTTTCTAAAACTGTAGATTAGCCGGACCCGGCACTTCTGAACAGGAGGCTTTGAAACCAAAAAATGAAAAAACTTTGGATAATGCTCGTTGGGATAATGGTGTTCTCCTTCGCCATTCTTGGATGGGTAGGGATCGAGATCTTTCGCGAGATCCCGCCGATCCCCAAACAGGTCGTCACGACCGATGGTACCGTTCTTATCGACCAAGGCGATATCGAGAACGGACAAAATGTCTGGCAGGCTATGGGCGGTATGCAGGTCGGGTCCATATGGGGGCACGGGTCCTATGTGGCACCCGATTGGACCGCCGACTATCTGCACCGCGAAGCCCTTTATATATTGAATGCGTATACGGCCGGCCGTTACGGTGCGGATGGAATGGACCTGCCGAGTGAGGAAAAGGCCGCGATGCTTCAGCGGCTGCAGGACACCGTCAGAACGAACACCTACGACCCCGCCACAGAAACACTGACGATCGACCCGCTAAGAGCGGCCGCATTTGAGGAAAATCTCAAGCATTACACCGAGGTCTTTTCGAACGGCAGCGATGAGTATGCCATCCAACGCGGTGCTCAATCAGATCCCGCCCGATTGAGGCTGATGACCAATTTTTTCTTTTGGACGGCGTGGGCCTCGGCGGTAAACCGGCCGGACAACAACATTTCTTATACAAGCAACTTTCCCTCGGAGCCCCTGGTCGGAAACTTTCCGACAAGCAGTTCGATCATCTGGACCGGCGTCAGCGTGATCGTCCTGATCTTCAGCATCGGGGCGATGGTGTGGTTTTACGCCGGCTGGCATAAGGATGTAGACGAACGCGACACGCCGGATACGGACCCGCTGATCGGCGAAACGCTCACACCATCGCAGACGGCGACCATCAAATACTTTCTGATCGTATCGCTGCTATTCCTTGTACAGATCGTGATGGGGATAATAACAGCCCATTACGGTGTGGAGGGCGGCGGATTTTACGGCATTCCGCTGCAGGATTGGCTGCCTTACGTGATCTCGCGTACGTGGCATACGCAGCTCGGCATCTTCTGGATCGCGACTGCCTGGCTCGGTGCCGGGCTCTTCATCGCGCCATATATCTGCGGCTACGAGCCAAGGTTTCAAAAGCTGGGCGTCGACCTGCTCTTCGTAGCCCTGCTGATCGTCGTGCTGGGGTCGATGATCGGCCAATGGCTGAGCGTGATGCACATGCTCCCGGGCGACATGTGGTTCTACTTCGGTCATCAGGGTTGGGAATATGTGGACCTCGGCCGGGTTTGGCAGGCGGCACTTTTCGTCGGGCTGCTGCTGTGGCTGTTCCTTATCGCCAGAAGTGCGATCCCGGCACTCAGACAGGAAGGCAGCAAGTCGCTGATTATGCTCTATCTGGTAACAACGGCGGGCATAGCGTTCTTCTATGCTCCGGGGCTTTTCTGGGGAATGAAGTCGCACATCACCGTCGTTGAATATTGGCGATGGTGGGTGGTTCACCTCTGGGTCGAGGGATTCTTTGAAGTATTCGCCACGGTCGTCATCGCCTTCCTCTTTGCACGGCTGCGGGTTATTAGGCCGGAGCACGCGGCGTATGCGGCACTGCTTTCGGGTGCGATCTACCTGAGCGGCGGCATTATCGGCACCCTGCACCATTTGTATTTCGCCGGGACACCAACCGTCGCGATCGCATTCGGTGCGGTGTTTAGTGCTCTCGAGATCGTCCCGCTAGTCTTCGTGGGATATGAGGCCCTCGAGAACATTCGCCATTCCAAGGCGAGGCCGTGGTTGGAGCAATACAAGTGGATCGTTTACTTCTTTGTCGCGGTGGCGTTCTGGAATCTGGTAGGTGCGGGCGTTTTCGGGTTTATGATCAACCCGCCGATCGCTCTCTACTACATGCAAGGACTGAACACGACGGCCGTCCACGCTCACGGAGCGCTATACGGTGTTTACGGCACGCTTGGGCTGGCGCTGACGCTGTTCTGCCTGCGGGCGATGGACCCGGAACGAAAGTGGAACACCAAGCTTCTTGCGTTCTCTTTCTGGGCGCTCAACATCGGGATGCTGCTTGAGATCCTGCTCAGCCTGTTGCCCATCGGCCTGCTGCAGACTTATCAGTCCGTGTCGCAAGGCTACTGGGCGGCAAGAAGCCCCGAGTTCATGCAGACGGACCTGATGCAGTTCCTTCGCTGGATGCGTATGGTCGGCGACACGATTTTCGCCATCGGGGCCGTGGTTTGGGTGTATTTCGCCATCAATTTGATGGTTACACGCAAAAAGCCGCTCCCATAAACCGAAACGAAAATGGGGCGCCCCTCGGCGCCCCTCCTCACATAAATGATCGCTAGAATTTTACAGATC
>DATHVL010000123.1:0-6262 GCA_035461325.1 Pyrinomonadaceae bacterium | reverse complement strand
GATCATTGCCTCGTCCTTTTCGCCCGTCCATTCATCCATCCAAAACTTCTTGAATTCGATCGCGAGTCCCACGCCCGTTTCGGTATAGTTATTGTGGAGCCATCTGACCTGATTCCCGCCCTTGAACTTCACATTCTCCCGCACGTCCAGGCGCCGGCCCATAAAATCGAACGCTCCAAGATCCGCGATAAAGCGATCCACCAGCGGTGCCCACCGTTCGCGGTCCATCGTGCCGGTCCCGATATTCACCTCGGGATTCTCTCGCGGATCTTCTTCGGGATGCTCTTCGCCGTGGCGCCGATGGTTGTAGCTATGGATGTCGTAAAGAACGAACTTGCCGTGCCGCTCACGCTTTTGGTCGCAAATTTCCCGAAGCTTCCGATAATACGCGTCATATTGCGCCAGCGATGTTTCAACGATCTCATCGCTCGGCCGCGTCGACCAAATGTCCAGCCCCCACGCATCTTCCGGGTCGCGATAGATCGCCTGCTCCCGCGGACGGTTCAGGTCCATTTCAAATCGCGACCGCAGCGCGACGATCTGTGTATCTACGATATCGACCCAACTCGACGTGTACGGATCTTCCTCGCGGAGCCTTTCCGCCTCCGACAGCTTCATTATCCCCGCAACTTCCGGCCGCAGGTCGTGCCCGTCATGAACCGCCGTTGCAATTATCGGCCCATCGCCCGCACGATAGGTCCACAAACCGTCACCCTCATTACCCATTGCCAGTTCGCTCAATCTCACTTCCCCCTTTTTCGTCGACATGTAATTCTGTAATTCAATTATTCTAACGTATTTGGCCTAATTCGCGAGGGAGAGTATTCCCGGGCATGAGGGCGCTAAAAAAGGGGCCGTCACGCCGCAGCCCCTTTCTATTCATCTCAGCGAAAGAACGCCGATGGTATCGGCACGTCCCCCGCCTGCCCAAAGCGGGTGATGCGGAAGTTTCCGCTGCCGCTTAAAAGGACGTACCAGTTCCCCTCCGACGGACGAAAGATCGCGATATCCGTTTTTCCATCACGGTCATAATCGCCCGGGACAGGTATGTCCGTCGAGACTCCCCAGTTTCTAACATCGTAGCCGCCGTCGGAAGAACGCATGTTGTACCACGTTCCGGACGAGGGGCGGTACACTGCGATATCTGCACGTTTGTCTCCGTCGAAATCTCCGGTCACAGGAATGTCGCCGTTAAGGCCAAAGTGCATGATATCAACCTGGCCGTCCGTTGAGCGGAGTACGTACCAGACACCGCTCGAGGGTCGCCAGATCGCGACATCGGCCTTTCCGTCACCGTCATAATCTGCGGCAAGCGGCTTATCCCCGTTTAAGCCGAATTGGAACGACGAATAGCCACCATCGGAACTACGCAAAAAATGCCATGTGCCGTCGGACGGACGCCAGACCGCAATATCCGTTCGGCCGTCCCCGTCAAAGTCGGCCGCGACCGGCAGGTCACTAGGCAACCCGAACGGGGTCACCTCAACCGTCCCATCGACGCTTCTCCGGATGTACCAATGCCCGCCGCGGTAAACGGCGTAGTCGGTATGTTTGTCGCCGTCATAGTTTCCGGGAACAACAACATCGCCGAACTCTCCGCCTCCGAATTTTGTCGAGCTATACACGCCGTCGCCTGAACGCGAAACATGCCACACGCCGTCGGAGGGACGCCAGACCGCAAGATCCGACATACCGTCCCCGTCAAAGTCGGCCGGCTGAACCTGCAGCGTACCGGTAAAGTCCTGATTTAACTGGTCGCTCGCAAGATTGAACAGAATGCGTCTTTCAGGTGTTATCACATGATCAAGCTTATTGGGTCTGATCACATAATTCGCAAACGTGGAAATACCCTCTATTGTGTAATTGCCGTTTGCATCGGTCGTCCCCGTAGCAAACAGAGTTTCCTCAGCAGGATAGTCAAATACTTCTACTGTGACATCCCCGATCCCTTGGCTGTCGCGGTTCACGATGCGCCCCGAGATCGAAACCGGGGCCGGCGGATTCACGACGATGTCTACAAACGTAGTAGCGTTAAGCCCTCCGTTGTCGGTGGCCACTGCCCAGATCCGATAATTTCCAGGCAGAGTGGGTTCCCACAGGATGTCGACGTTTCCGTTATTCGATTCGGCGATATTAAACGACCTTGATGCCCCGACTGCCGTCACCCGCAGACCGGTAACTTGCCCGTCGTCTGTTGCATTTGCGACCACCTGGATCGCCCCCGGCATATCGAACACCGTACCGTTTGTCGGCGAAACGATATTCACGACCGGAGGCTGATTTGAGAGCGATGCCTGGAAGTCGAGATCATATTCGTCCGCAACCGCGTTATTGATCGTGTAGCTCAGCGGAGTAAAGGTCTGGCCCGGCGCCTCAGGCGTGATGGTGTAATCACCGCCGGGTGTCAGGTTAAAGAAGCCATATGCACCGAAAAAGCCGGTGACAGACGTTTGATTTACAGGATTTCCGTTAACCGTCCCGGTAAGTCTTACCGTAATGCCTTGCATCCAGCGCCCGGTCGGATCAGAAATATCACCTTGGAGACGGATCGCGGTCGGAGGTGTGGTCACAGAAACATTCACTGTTGCCGATTGGGCGACCCCGCCCGCTGTGTCGTAAGCTCGCACCGCGAACGAGTGGTTGCCGCTCTGCGCGTTGGGGTAGTCCAGCTCAAACGGTGCCTCGTTATCTTCCGCGATCAGCTGGTACCCGCCATTCTCCCACTCGTAAAACCCGATCTTTGTTATCGTCCCTTCGGTCGATTCGGCTACAGCCGCCATTGGTATGGTCGATCCCGGCGGAAAGCTCTCACCGTTTGTTGGGCTCGTCATGACTACTGTGATACCCGTGATCGGCACCGCACTGAAATCCCGGTTAAGATGGTCACCGTAGCCGAGCGCCATCGAACGGCTATCTGGCTGGAATGTGTAAACCCCCGAAACGGGTGTGACCGTAATGATATCGCTCCCCGCTCCAAAAATATTCGTGAAAGAATAGTCGCCCACCGAATCGGTAGTGGTTGTGCCGCTTATCTGGGGATTTGTGGAGCTAGAGAGGTTGACGGTGACGCCGGCGACCGGACCACTCGTGAAGCTATTGGTTATACGGCCGGAGATCGTATGATTCACGTCGTTGACCGTGATAGTCGCGGCATTCGAGGTCGTCGATTGATCCTGTGAGTTGAAGGCCTTTGCCGTTATCGTATGCTGGCCGAGCTCGGTAAACTGGATCTGCATACTAAAAGGGCTGTTGTTCGACTGCGCGACCAGGGTGTCACCGTTAAAGTATTGGACCTTGATCACCGATGCTGATGTATCGACCATCATCGGTACATAATCTCCGGCATTGAACTGATGGCCGTCTGTCGGGCTTGTAAGGGTAACAATTGGCCCGTTGGGCTCCGTGACAAATACGTGGACGAGCGACATCGATCGCCCCCCCAATCCGTGATTGTCATAGGGATAGGCGTAGAGCGCCCACGTGCCGCTTGGGACGTTTTCCCAAGTGATCGAAAATGGGGCCTCCGTATCCACTCCTATCGGGACGTTACCTACGGAACTGTTATACGCAACGAACTCCATCTTGGAGATAGTATCGCCGGGGTCGGGATCAATCGCCTCAGCGGCGATCGGTATCGAGGCCGGGGCCTCAAACGTATCTCCGTACTGCGGAGTGGTTATCGTGGACTCGGGACGCTGATTTCGCAGAATGGTGAAATCCGCAAACTGATTGGCACCGAGATTGTTAAAAACTGCCGATTCCGGCGTAGTCTCATAACCAAGCCGTTTTGCGCTGACCGTATAGTTGCCTCCCGCGGGCAGGTTACCGAAGTAGTACGGCCCTCCGTTGTAGCCGATCCAGATCGACCGATTGACGGTACCGGTGATGGTCATCACGACCGGCGAATAATCGCCCATGTTGTAGCCGGTGTTCTCATCCGTGACCGTACCGCTGATCGCATAATGCACAACTGTTTCGTCTGTCGGGCCTATCTTTAGAATGAATCCGTCGTCAGGCGAAGTTGCCTGGCCGCCGGCGATTATCGGCTGAAAAGAATTCGGGGTTACCGGAATACTGTTAGTACGCCCCGTTACGAAAACATTATCCGCGCCATCCACCGCGAGATCCCATGCTTCTCCGGCTCCTAGAAATGTCGAGAAGACGAGTGCATCAAGTTGAGGCGTCATCCGCGTCAGAAAGATCTTCCCGGATTGAAGCAGTGAATTTTTCGTCGGGTATGTCTGCGGCCCCAGGGTCTCCCCGATTATAAATACTCCTCCGTCGGAGGCCAGGCCGATCCGTGTCGGTTGGTCGTTGGCCGTGCCCCCGATATATGTCGAGTATTCCAGAGCTGTGCCCGCGGGATTGAACTTTGTAATAAACCCGTCATGTGTTGAACCAAGCGTACCGTTGAATGTGCGATCGAAGGCTCCCGGCGTGGTCGGGAAACCACCATTCTCCGTCGTGCCCGTAACATACATCGCCCCGGCCTCGTCAAGCGCCACACCGGTAATGCGGTCGGATTCGAGCCCCCCGCCGAGAAGCGTCCCGAAAACGATCTGATTGCCTGAGGGCGATATCTTGCCGAGATATCCTTCGATTCCGCCCGTACTAGTGGTCTGATATGCGCCCGGTGTGGTCAATGCCGGCGAACCGGTACCGGCAACTACCGCGTTATTTGCCGAATCGAGTTTGACGTCGCGGATTCCGCCGTTAAACAGCGTCGAGAACTGCACGCCGCCCGCTGCGTTGAGGCGTACGATATAGCTGCCGCCATAGGAAACACCGCTGCAGGTTTGCGGTGAATCGCATAGCCGTTCCCTAATAACTCCGGGCGTCGTCGGGAAACTCGGTGACGATGTGCTCCCGACAAAGGTGGCCTCTCCGCTTACTGGTTCGACCGCTAAACGCCCCCCAAAATCACTGTTGTACCCGCCCAAATAAGTAGAATAGATAAGAGCGCTGCCGTCCGGGTTCAGCTTAGCCGCATAGCCGTCATCCGTGCCGCCGAATGTCGGTTGATAAGCATTTACAGTTGGCAGATCTGAACTCATCGTCGTGCCGCTAATATAAATATTGCCCTCGGCGTCGAGTTCTATATCACCGCCCGATTCATTATTATGTCTCCCGCCGAAATAGGTTGAGAAAACAATGGCCGTTCCGTCAGGATTGATCTTGGCAACGAACGCGTCGTACCAGTAAGAGGTCGTGGTGCCTGTTCGCGGCAGCATTTGAGGTTTGATCGTTCCTGTCGTCGTAGGAAAGTCGCGCGATGAGGCTGTTCCCGTTACGTATGCATTCCCCGCCCCGTCGATCGTGACGCCGGTTGCACCGTCGAACATCGTGCCGCCGAGATAGCTGCCGTAAACCAGGACCGGGTCGATGATCAACTCCCGTGACCGGTCATAATCTCCCAGTTCAAACGAAACCCGAAACTCGTTGTCGGCGACGTTCTTTTCGAGTACATATGCTCCCGCTACCTCATTTCTCTGATCGCCTAGTTCCTGATAAACATACGGCCGATACTGGCGCAGTTCACCCACAACGGTTTGAAGTACGAGATCGCCCGTTTCATCGTCTATCGCCATTTCGTCAGGCCCGGCGTATCTCAGCACGATCTTTGACGGATCCGCGTTTGGTTTGACAACAAAGTCATACTCAAGCTCGCTCCCGTTACCATAGTGGACAAGGTCCACACCTGGGTAAACCTCTTCGGATCGAACCTGCGCATAATTCGGGACCGCTGTGCGCCACCCGGCCGGATCATTTCCAATGAAATAATTCGAAGTGCCCGAGAGCTTTCCTGCCGCTTCCATCCGCCGCGGCTTCTGGGCACCTTCCAACGACATTCTGATCACGGAGCGCACGTCGCTTTCCGCAGTTTCGCCCTTTCGATCAAGTGTGAGCACCGCCTCGGTCTCCTTCAGAAACAGTGCGTAACCCGCCCCCCTCGCCATAAAGCTCACGCTCTCGTCCGTTTGTCCGACGTTCGGCTCAAAGGTGATCGCCGTATTGCCATAATCCTCGTGCATTCGTGCCTGGACTTCCGCAGGTAAGGCTTGGCCCGCTTCGGGACCTCCGGCAACCGGATCGGAAGATCCCGGTGCGGTTCGGTTCGATGTATAGAACCCAAAGGTTAAGAGTAGGATTAAGGCAAGAAGCCCGGAAACGACGGTAAAACGTGAGTACTTGATCATGGTTCCTCCTTACGGTATGTGAACCGCTATCGAAACAGTGCTGCGAAGATGATCAAAAAGACGGG
>DATHVL010000122.1:0-3811 GCA_035461325.1 Pyrinomonadaceae bacterium | reverse complement strand
GATGCAGGAACGATCAACAGGTCAGAGCCGAGCCCGACGGTCGCTGCCGGCAGTACCACCAGCGGGCGGCGGATCTCGCCGCGGGTGTCGTGTGCGTAACGATACTCGACCGGCTGACGCAGCGTGACCGCCTGGCCCCCGATCTCAAGCTCCACTTCCGCGGTGAGCAGCGGATCCGAAAACGGAAGTGTCTGATCCGCGCCGGCGGCTGACCAATCGAAGTTGGCGCCGTTTCGTTCCCGCTCGAGCCAATAGGGCTGAGTCGGTCGTGCATCCGCGGGTACGACCGCAGTGAAATTCGAAGTGCTGAGCGATGCCTCGTTACGCGGGCGGAAGCCGCTGGAGGGTTGGGCCGAGGGGGGGGAAGCCGTCGCGATCTTCCACCCTTGGGGACCCTTGATATGCGTGTTCTTGACGACGACGGGGGCACCTTCCGGTGCAAAGACCTTTACGGCCACCGCCGCGGCCGAGCCTGGATTGACGGATTCGCGATCGCTTAGGGCATCGACCACCACACCGGCCGCCATTCGAAGAGCCTCCGCGAATTCGGCTTGTTTTTGCTGCATGGCGGCCTTTGACGCCGGAATGCGAGTCGACCATTCGGCATCGTGCGCGATCTTATAGCCTCGGGCGAGGATCGGTATCAGCTTCTCCGGAGCGAACGGGTCGTACGAGCGAAGGGCTTCGGCCGCCGCAGCCTCGAGTTCTTCCAGATGCTTCCGGAAAACGGGCTGGTCGTTGCGGGTGAGTGCGGCGATCCCGGTGATCGAAACGTCGATGCCGTCGAAAATGCCGGTCTCGCCGGCGGCGGGCAGACGGCTCTCGACGAGGCGGAGGCCCGTCGATTGCGGTCCCCGAAGTTCAAGCACGCCCATCTCCTGCGACTTGTGCTGGCTGCGGCCCTCCATCGCGATCTCGAAATAAGTTCGGCCGAGAAGCGGGTCATAGGTGCCCGTGTTGATCTCGAGCATCCGGTCGTCACCGGAGGCTCCGAAGCCCCGGCCGACATAGAACTTAAACGGCTGCCATGGTTCGAGGCCGTCGCGAAGGTGTTCCGGAAACTGGTCGGGATCGCCCGCGGCCCGGAATGCGAGAGGGGCAATGTATCCCGAGAACTGGTGATGGCCGTGGCCGTCGGCGGTGGTCCCGGAGAAACGTGAGGTAACGACCATCGGGCGGTAAAGACGAATGGCGCGGACAATATCGCCCAAGATCTCGCGCTCGCCCCACATCCGCGAGGCTTCTTCACGGGACTTGGAAAAGCCGTAATCCATTGCTCGGGTGAAGAACTGTTCGCCGCCGTCGAGCGTGCGTGCCTGAAGAAGCTCTTCCGTGCGTATGACGCCGAGGGCCTCTGAGAGTTCATCCCCGATCACATTCTGGCCTCCGTCGCCGCGTGTTAGCGAAAGGTATGCGGTGCGTGCCTGCTCATGCCGTGCCAGATACGCCATCAAACCGGAGTCCTCGTCATCGGGGTGTGCGCCGATGTGCATAGCGCTGGCGGTGGTCTGGAGCCTTTTTAGCATCTGCCCGAGGCCGGTCGCTCCGCGATCGTAAACGGGGCGAACCTGTGCCCCGGTTGAGAACGGAAAATGGAGAGCGGAGAATAATAGGAGTGATGCCGCAAGGGCCCTGTACGCCATAGATCTCATTTTGAATCGTTACTAACAGTAAGGCTGATCAAGTATCCCGAAATCGTGGTGGCCGCGGCGCCGACGAGATTAAGCCACAAAAATTCGATAACCGGTTTCCCTTGCGGATCTCCGATGATGGTGAGATCGGAAACTGAAACGAATAAATTCGTGCCGAAAGAGGGTACCGAAAGATAATAATTTCCGCTTTCGAAATTCAACATCGAAACCATAAACACGGTTGCGATCCCAATAAACAAACCAAGGAACGCACCACGCGCACGTGCTCGTTTGATGACGAGGGCGAGAATGAACACCCCCAGCAGGGACCCGTAAAAGAACGAGCCGAATTTATTGACGACCTCTATTAATGAGCCGAGATTCGTGGCGTAGGTCGCGACGATGCAGGCAAAGATCCCCCATAAAAAAGTCGCAAAGCGTCCGAAGCGGACGAACTCTTTCGTGCCCGCATCGGGCCGGACGTGCCGGCGGTAAAAATCGATGGTCGAGGCAGTGGCGAGTGCGTTGAGTTCGGAGGAGATCGAGGACATTGCGGCGGCAAAAATGGCGGCGATGATCAGGCCGATGACGCCCATCGGCATATTCGCCACGACGAATGAGGGGAAAACGTAGTTGACGTCTGTGAACGATCGGTTGCCGGAGGTAGTTTTCACAAGCGTAGCGGCCTCATCGCGCACAGCCGTGAAACCCTTTTGTGCCTCAACATACTGGGCACGTGCCGCATCATCTCGGCTTTCAACGTATTGCAGTGCGGCGTTCGCTCGAGCGGTGTGTGCCTCGGTGAACTTCTGCTGAAGCGCGGGGTACTCGGCCGCTTGTTCGATACGCCTTTCTTCAACCGCGTTGAAGATCATCGGCGGAGCATTGAATTGATAGAATACGAAAACGAAGATGCCGATGAGCAGGATCAGAAACTGCATCGGGATCTTGAGAAACGCGCTCATTAGCAGCGACGTTCGCCCCTGGCTGACGGACTTTGCGGTAAGAAAACGCTGAACCTGGCTTTGGTCGCAGCCGAAGTAGGAGAGAAAAAGAAACAGTGCGGCGATGGTGCCCGACCAGAAAGTGTATTTTTCGCTCAGGTCAAAGCTCCAATCCACCGTTTCGAGCTTGCCGAGAGTGCCGGCGAGATGCAGCCCGTCAGTGATGCCGACCTGCGGCGGAAATTGGGATATGATGACGAAAATGCAGACGAAAAGGCCAAAGAAGATGAGGAACATCTGTTTGACATCCGTCCACGTAACCGCCTGAACGCCGCCGAACATCGTGTAGATAGTGGTCGACATCCCTATGACGAAGATCGTGACTATCTCGCTCCAGCCCAGGACAATGGAGAGAACCACCGAGGGTGCGGCGATGATCACGCCGACACTAAGCCCTCGGGACAGAAGAAAGCAGAAGCTCGTCAGCGTGCGGGTCTTTGCGTCAAACCGGCGCTCTAGATATTCGTAAGCGGTGAAGACTTTTGCCCGATAGAAGAAGGGGACGACGGTGATGCTGAGGATGACCATCGCGAGCGGCATCCCGTAGTAGAACTGCAGAAACCGCATGCCGTCCGAATATGCCTGACCGGTCGTGCCCACCAGAGTGATCGCAGACATCTGGGTGGCCATCACGGAAAGGCCGACCGCCCACCATGGCAGGCTGCGGTTCGCGAGGAAGAAGCCCTCGGCATCACCCGTGTTTTTTGAAAGCCGTACGCCGTCCCAGATAACGTAGATCAGATATGCGGCGACGATGGCCCAGTCGAGATACTGCATCGGTTATCAGCTTGAAAGATAACGAGAGAATGCCCAAAGAGCCGCGATCACGACCACGGTAAATGCCATGACCAAAAAGTAAATGCGATACCACCATCGGTCAGGGTACTCGTCGGGCGGGACGATCTCGGGTTCTTCTTTCATATCGAATCAGGTCCGGTGAAATCCCCTTTCAATGTCCTTCATCGTGAGCCGCAGTATCACGGGCCGGCCGTGCGGACACGTTGTCGGTGACGACGTAAGCAATAGCCGGTCGATGAGCCAGTGCATCTTCTCGTCGGTCAGCGGCATGTTGACCTTAATCGCGGCTTTGCACGCGAGACTTGCGGCGATGCCGTCGCGGAGTGACCATTTCGGGTTGCCGCGCTTTTCTATCTCGACCGCGTCGAGTATCTCTGA
>DATHVL010000121.1:0-3357 GCA_035461325.1 Pyrinomonadaceae bacterium | reverse complement strand
AACGCGACTTGGAGCGCTCGAATGAACAGATGCAGCGTGAGTTGGCGGATGAATATGTGATGGTCGGCGATTCGGTCGCGATGCGGGCGTTGAGGAAGCAGATCGCGATCGTGGCGCCGTCGGACGGACGCGTGCTTATCTCGGGCGAAAGCGGCACGGGAAAGGAGTTGGTAGCCCGGGCGATACACGCGCAGTCTAAGCGCCGCGGGGCTCCCTTCGTTGAGATAAACTCAGCGGCGATACCTGAGGAACTTGTAGAGTCAGAGCTTTTCGGTCACGTCAAAGGTGCTTTTTCCGGGGCGACTGCGAGCAAAAAAGGTAAGTTCGAGATCGCCGACGGGGCGACGCTTTTCCTGGATGAGATCGGCGATATGTCGCCGCGGGTGCAGGCAAAGATGCTGCGAGTGCTGGAGGAGCAGCGGTTCGAACCGGTTGGCAGCAACAAGCCCGTGACGATTGACGTTCGAGTTATCTCAGCGACCAATAAACGGCTCGACGATCTGATCGAGAACGGAAATTTTCGGGCCGACCTTTTTTACCGGCTGAATGTCATCCCTTTCCAGATCCCGCCGCTAAGAGAAAGGCTCGAGGACATTCCCGCATTGGTGGATCATTTCAACCGCAAGTTTTCAAAAGACAACGGGAAACGGGCGAAGGCATTCACCGACGACGCACTGGAGGCGCTGCGAAAATACACTTGGCCAGGGAACGTCCGTGAGCTGCGAAATACTATTGAGCGGGTCGTGATCATGTCCGCAAAGCAGAAGATCGGGGTCAAGGACCTGCCTGAGTTCGGTACGGTGGACGAGTCTCCGGCGTCGAGCTTCAGGTTCCCGTCGTTTAAGGCGGCGACCGATGCTTATCAGCGCGAATTCATCCTCCACAAGCTCGCCGAACACGAGGGAAGCGTCAGCAAGGCTGCCGAAGAAATGGGCGTGGACCGCAGCCATCTATACCGCAGGATGAGGAGCCTTGGTATCCAGCAACGGTAGAGCGTTGCCGGAAAAATATTGACTTTTCAAATCCCCGCGGTTTACCATACCAACACCTTATCTTCGGTGGTAACCTCAATGAAAATTCGCCCGCAACTTAGCTTTCTATTCTTGATCGCGCTTGTTTTCTTCTCGGCCGGATCGCTTCGGGCACAGGAGAAATGGACCAGCGTTCGCTCGGCAAACTTCAATCTGATCGGCAATGCTTCGGAAAAGGATGTGCGGCGTGTGGCCACCAAGTTGGAGCAGTTCCGCGAGGTGCTTAGCCGGCTCTTCCCAACCCTAAAATACAATTCACCTGTCCCGACCACGGTGGTCGTGTTTAGGAACGAAAAGACATTTCGCCCGTTCAAGCCGGTAAACGCCGACGGAAAGGTGAGCGACTGGGTGGCGGGCTATTTCCGTCCCGGCGACGATGGGAACTATATCGTCCTTTCGGTCGAGGGCGAGCGGCAGCAGACGTATCAGACGATCTTTCACGAATATGTACATTATGTGGTCAGTAATACGTTCGGCCGGTCAAAGATCCCGCCATGGTTTAATGAGGGTATCGCCGAATATTACGATCAGTTCAGCATCACGGGCGACATAAAAGTGCAGCTCGGCGGGCTGAACAACAATCACCTTGTCACGCTGCAAAATTCGAAACTGATCCCCTTTGACCAGTTCTTAAAGATCGATTATTTCTCGCTCAATCAACAGGGCGGCCATGGTGCGAATATCTTTTACGCGCAATCTTGGGCACTGATGCACATGCTGCTGCATGGCAAGCAGGGAAATAAGTCGGAGGAGATAAATCAATATCTGTCGGCCGTCTTGCGGGGGGCCACGCCCGATGCGGCATTTAAGCAGGCGTTCAAGATCGAGTATGCGCAAATGGAGCGCGACCTGAAGAATTATGTCGAGCAACGCTCGTTCAAGGGCCTCGAGCTGACGTTGAAAGAGAAACTTTCGTTCGACGAGCAGATCGAAGCAAAGCCGATGGCCTTGGCGGATGCGAACGCAGTTCTCGGCGACGTGCTGTTAGGCGGCCGGCGATATGACGAGGCCGAGGCCCTTTTGGCGAAAGCCCTCGAAGAAGACCCGACCAACCTAAGCGCGAACACCTACATGAGCCAGGTCAAGATAAGCACCAGAAAGTTTAACGAGGCCCGAGGCTTTATTTCCGCAGCCCTCAAACATCCCGATGCGGGATACCTGGTCCATTACCGCTACGCATATCTCCTTAGCCGTGAGGGGATGGATGAGAATAACTTCATCCAAAATTATAAGCCTGAAACGGCCACAGAGATGAGGGCGGCACTGGCGAGATCGATCGCACTGCGGCCGGATTTTCCGGAAAGTTACCGGCTGTTGGCATGGATAAGCATTGTAAACAACGATCAAATTGACGAATCGATCGGGCATTTGCAGAAGGCCCTGCAGTTATCGCCGGGAAACGAATACTATCGCCTGGATATGGCCGACCTGTATCTGCGAAAAGATGAGTTCGACAAGGCACGGTCGATGGCACGCGAAATCTTTGACGCCGCCCAGGAGCCCGCCGTCAGGCAGCACGCCAATTACGTGATCCAGCGCGCCGATATGATGGAGCAGAATGCCGCAGCGATAAAGGCATCAATGGAAAGACAAGGCCGAGGTGACGAATTCAGGCCGGGACAGCGGATGACGATCGTCGTCGAAGGGCCGGAGCCAACTGAAGAAGAGCTGAAAGCGATGATGCAGGAGGCCGAGATAAAAAGCCTGAACAATACGATCCGCCGGCCCCAGGAAGGTGAAGTACGCGTGTTTGGCCACCTGTCGCAGATCGCATGTAAGGGCCCCACGCCGATCTTCTCGGTCAAAGCAGACGGGGCAACGATAGCGTTGACCAGCAACGACTTTCAAAGCCTGATGCTGATGGCATATACGCCGATCGATGACCTGCAGATCGGTTGCGACTCGATCAAGTCGGATATTCGAGCACTTGTGATCTACCGGCCGGAGCCCGACAAGAAGCTAAAAACCGAAGGCAATCTGGTTTCGATCGAGCTAGTGCCGGAATATTTCCGGTTGAACGAAGAGCAGTAGAGGAATCTTTTACCTAAATATAAAACGCCTCGAGCAATTGGCCCGAGGCGTTTCTTTATGGTGAGCGTTTAGCGGGTTCCGCCGTCCGGCTTTTCTTTCGCGGGCTCGGCAAAACCGCGCTTGATCATTAGTGCTTCAACCCGCGGATCGCGGCCGCGGAATTCGCGGTAAGCGTCGGCCGGGTCCATTGTGTTTCCTACTGAGAAGACATACTTGACCAATCGGCTCCCGACCTCGCGGTCGTACGGGCCCTTGCCGTCCGTGAAGGCACCGTAAGCATCAGCCGTGATCACAT
>DATHVL010000120.1:0-2532 GCA_035461325.1 Pyrinomonadaceae bacterium | reverse complement strand
TCATTGGGAAATGATCTTCGAAAAGGAACACGGCAGGCCGCTCGATTTCAGGTTCTACATTACCTATTTCCTCTTCGACCCCGGCACGGGGCCAAAGGTGGTCTTTTATATCTCTCATGACGACGAGCAAAAGGTGATGCGTGAAGCGGGGTTGATCGAATGACCTGTCGGGTGAAAGACCGCCGGTTCATTCACGTTAAACGGCTAGGCAATATTGAAATGTCCTTCAAATCAAATAGACCCGTCCTACTTGGCTCTCGTAGGCAGTTCTTGCTGCTTATATTTCTCCTTGCAATAGGCGGCAGCGCGCAGGCGCAGAACGGAGAAGAGTATCGGGTTTACGAAGCTGTTTTAGGGCACATGTTCAAGGGCGGGGTCACTCGCTTTGACATGAATGCAAAGGTCGACAAGATCGTGATCCGCGACCGAACCCACTCAGAATACGCAGCTCATGAAACGAAAGAGAACTGGGAACAGGTTAAGTTGCGAATGAAATTGGTGACCGACGAGGTCATCGCGAGCTATGAGTCAGTCCGAAAACAGGAGAGAGCGATAACGCGTAACTTCGATATACCATTCGATTACCTCCTGATCAGCGACAAACAACTCGAGGAAATTTTCTTCGACCGCTCTTATGACCGGTCTCGCGATTATTGGACGGAGTTCTACAAGATCTATCCTAAGTCTGCCGGGTACAACTCGTTTTCAAGGGTGGCGTTTGATAAACCACGGCGCACAGCACTCGTCTACTTCGTCAACTGGTGCGGCCCGCTCTGCGGCACCGGAACGTATTTGGTGGTCGAAAAGGAGGACGAGTCTTGGTCCGTTAAAGAGTCCGCACAGATGTGGATCAGCTAGCTTGGAAGTTATGAATATTATCTTTCGACCTCCAAATCTCCCTGACCTTAAAGAACTGTTGACACTCTTCGCCGACGCCTTTGACGATCACGAGTCCTACCAGTCGGCGTTGCCTTCCGATGATTATCTCAACGCCCTCCTCGCGCGGGAGGACGTCATCCCGCTCGTCGCCGTTGCGGACCGCAAAGTGGTCGGCGGGCTCGTGGCTTACGTGCTGCAAAAGTTTGAGCAGGAGCGGAGCGAGATCTATATTTACGATCTGGCGGTTGATGAAGCGTACCGCCGCCGAGGGATAGCGACGGGCTTGATCAATAAACTCCGGGAGATCGCTCGCGACCTCGGCGCGTGGGTGATCTATGTCCAAGCGGATCATGGCGACGACCCCGCGATCAAGCTTTACGAATCGCTCGGCACCCGCGAGGACGTTCTGCACTTTGACATCGAACCCTAATGGTTATTCGCCAATATCAACCCGCCGATCTTGAGCCCGTCATAGCGATCTTTCGCTCTAACATCCCCAAGTATTTTGGGCCGGAGGAAGAGGCGGGCCTGCGGAAGTTTCTCCGCGATTTTTCGGATCTGTATTATATTCTGGAGAAGGCCGGCGAGGCCGTGGGCGCCGGTGGTATCGCCCTAAACAGCAACGCTGAAACGGTTTCGCTTTGTTGGGGGATGGTTCGCAGCGACCATTTGGGCACGGGCCTTGGGAAAGAGCTCACCGAGTTTCGAATCCGCCAGTCGCGTGACCGGTTCGGCAACCTCCCGCTGGTCATCAGCACCTCACAGCACACCCGCGGCTTCTACGAAAAATTTGGCTTCGAGTTGACCGAGCACACGCCGGACGGCTTCGGCCCGGGCATCGACATCTGCAAGATGCGACTCGGAGCCTAGCCAAGTCACGGGCCCACGGGCTCTAACACATTCCCGGCCTTCACCCGATACTTTATCCGCCGCACATTGTTTATGTCTTTCAGCGGATCTGCCTCTTGCGCGATGAAGTTCGCCTCATACCCTTCCGCGAGCTGCCCTATTTTCCGATCCGGAAAGATCGCCTGAGCTGTCGTCTCGGTCCACATTTTCAGCAGTGTGGCTCTATCAAAGATCCCGAGAGCATCCAGATAAAATGCCTCTTTTACCGAGGTGTCGGATGTGCTGTCACTGCCGATTGCGAGCCGAACCCCGCTTTCATGCAGCCTCTTGAGGTTGATGATCTGTGCTTTTCTCACGTCCGCCAATTCAGCCTCCGTCATCACGTTCTTCGGCAGCCGCTCGATCAATCCGGCGGTCGTGACGACCACGATCTTTTTCTCCGCAGCCAACCTGGCGTCCGACTCCGCGATAGGCTCGCTGCCGAGATACGGCAAATGGTTTATCTCGTCCACCCCGGCGGCGACCGCAATATGGAAATCCTCGGCAGTCGTAACGTGCGCCGAGACGCGCAGGCCCGCCGCACGGGCCTTTTGGAGGATTAGAGGGAGCAAGGCCGGGTCGAGCGCCCGCTCGCCGATCTTATCAGGCGAGATCGCACGCTTTGAATGCTCGTCCGAGGCCCAGAGCAGTACCTTGATAAAATCCGGCCGCTTTCGAAGAACCGAAGGCCATTTTTGCTCCAGCTCCGCTCCGCTGTCGACAGTAAAATATCTGTGATCACGCAGCGTTTCCTTAGTAAACCCG
>DATHVL010000119.1:0-5090 GCA_035461325.1 Pyrinomonadaceae bacterium | reverse complement strand
CAACGACTGAGTGCGTTGGAATCCTGTACAGAAAGACCATCGCAAGCGCGAAGCTTACGATACCCGCTACCGAGACCAGCAGAAATCGATTCGGCATTTGTGGCCCAATTCCTGCCCAGTAAAAGTTCCAAAGCAGCGCGGCGTTCATCGCCGCAAGCCACTTCGTTCGGTTGCGTTCTGCAAAGATCTGAGCGATCGCATTCGCGGCCGCGAGTCCGCCAAGCACGTAATGCGAGAAATGAAGACTGAGTCCGTATTGCAGATCGTTTCGAATCGGACCGTGGAAGAGGATATAAAATTCGACAGCGGCACCGTAGAGATACAGGAAAGCAACAACTTGGCCCATAGAAACGAGCCCGACAAGGAACGTTGCCTGAATGAGTGAAACAGGGTCTTTTCTGTAAAATTTTCTGCACAGTACTCTAGTTTCTACCGTTTTCAGGTCACCATTCTCAGATCGCCTTCATCGCCTTGATCAGCGCCTCCATATGATCGAGATAGCGCTCGAGCGCCTTACGGCCGGCGGCGGTTATCTTGTACTCGGTCAGCGGCACGCGGTCTGAGAACGATTTCTTGACGGTGATATATCCCGCGTCCTCGAGCTTCCGTGCATGGACGCTGAGATTGCCGTCCGAAGTGTCGAGCAGCGCTCGGAGATCGCTGAAGCTGAGCTTCTCGTTCGCCGCCAGCGCACTGATAATGCCGAGCCTCATCCGCTCGTGAATTACCTTGTCGAGATCGTTCGAAACGGTCTCGGCCGCCTTCTCCACACGCAGTGCCTGCGGCCCCGACCACTCCGTCTCCCTTATGACTGCTAGATTCTTTTTCGCCATCCCACTAGCTCCCCGCGAACGGCGTCCCAAAAATGCCAACCGCAAGCTCGGCCCAAACAAGGAACAGAACGGCCAAGATCCCCGCGACCGCGATAAGTCGGAGCTTGAAGCTTGGGATCATTCGCAACGCCGCCTCGATAACGAGTCCGGTGCCGAAAAGCAGTACGCCCATAACGATAAAATCAAAGATCCCCCATTTCACCTCATCCGTAAACGCCATCGCCGCAAGCGGGATCGTCAGCAGAACAGTCGCCGCCAACATGATCAAAATGAACCTCTTGTTTTCCATTTGATAAGTGTTTTCCATTTCCATTGCTTTAATTCCCGGGCTCGCTCAGCCCCCGTACTTCCTCGCGATGATAAATCCGAATACGATATGCAGCATGCCAAAGCTTGCGGCCATCATTTCGTCGCCGTACCCCTTCGGCAGTGCCAGCGTGATCGCCCCCATCGCCACAAACAGCCAGCCCATTACGGGCACCGCCTTGACCGAATACGCTCCACCGCCGATCACCGCCGTGCCGTAAAGCATCATCCACGTCGCCGCCATCAGCTCGTAATGCTCGAACCGCCACATCCCAAGTGTCAGGGCCGCACCAACAATGACCGGCGGGGCAAAGGTCGTGGCAAACTTGCGTGCCGGGGTTGAGAGCAGGGAGGTCTTTGCGATCTTTGATTTCTGCCACATCGCGAGCAGTCCGATCGCAAATGCCAGCACCGCCTCTGTTACCCAAACCAAAAGCCAATCGCGCAAGTAGATCTGCTGATTCGCAATAAAAGCCGTCGCCAGTGCGGTCGCTCCCATCAGCATCCCGCCGTAACCCGGCACGGCAGTAAAGCTGGTCGAGCGCTCCATCGTCTCTCGAATATATTCGAGATTATCGATCGCACGGCCCCCAAGGCTGACGGGCTCGGCCGCAGCCGGTTCTTGTGTCTTGCGAATCGGGGTTACCTTTGACATCGAGTGAAATATACGTGAAGTATTTCCTATTGTCAAGTACTTTGTATTATAAAGTCCCAAAACGTCCATTGGTGCTGCGATCCGCCCGGACACATCCATTTACTCCCAGCGTACTCCTTGCCGTAAAACTTTCCCTGAATTTGTGACTACCGTCACGTCTCCCGGCAATTAGTCGTGATAATCATGGATCAATCCAGTTTCATTGCCGTTTCCAGGCTCTTATATCCAGGTTCTTTGACACGAGTCCAAGGACGGCAAACATAGGGGCCTTTTCTGTTTGAGCACTCAACCGAAAGGCCCATTAAGGAGGTGCTGAAATGAGAAGGCCAACGATAGTTAAATTCCTGATAGTGATCGCATGGATCGCATTAGGTGGATGGTTTTTGTTGTCGCCCTCGATCTGGACCACTGAAGCTGCAAGCGACGGGAGAGGCTATGAACTGCCTTTTAGTGAAGAACTTGCGGAGCTTGGCGATCGGATCTTTGACGACCAAAACCTTTCGATAGGGCGTAACCAGGCATGCAACACATGTCATGCATCCGCATGGGGCTTCACCGGCCCTGATCCGAACATTAACCTGCACGGAGCCGTGTATCCAGGCTCGATTCCGGGACGATTCGGAGACCGCAGACCCCCAAGCTCTGCATATTCGACCATCAGTCCTGTATTTCATTTTTCAAGAAAAGCAGGCGGCCAATTCGTAGGCGGCAATTTCTGGGATGGCCGCGCGACCGGCGAAAGGCTCGGAAATCCCGCGTCGGAGCAGGCCCAGGGCCCCTTCCTGAACCCTGTTGAGCAAGGGCTCCGCGACTCCGCGTGTGTGGTTTACCGCGTCGCTCATTCACAGGACTACGGTGTACTTTATAGAGAATTGTGGGGAAACGATATAGACACGATCGTGTATCCCGCTGACATCGACACACTATGCGAGGCAGAAGGGCCGCGATTTAACATTGATGCTGTTAATAGAGAAAAGATCGAGCAGCAATATGACAACATTGCCATTTCGATAGCTGTTTATGAAGAGAGTCACAATCTGTATAGCTCGAAGTTTGATGCTTGGCGAAAAGGCCAGGCAAAATTTACGGCAGAGGAAAGGCAGGGTTTTGCTCTTTTCCAGGGCAAGGCAAATTGTGCCAGTTGCCACACCACCGTGGGCCAGCAGCCGGGCTTTACCGGCCAGACCTTTGAAAATCTGGGTGTACCTGCAAATCCTGATAATCCGATCTACACCAGTAACCCCAATTTCGTTGATATCGGGCTTGCCGGTTTCCTCGCTACTCGCGACGAATGGCAGGAACATGTGTTAGCAAGCCGCGGGAAGATGCGTGTGCCGACACTTCGCAATGTCGACCTGCGGCCATATCCGACCGCGACAAAGGCCTATATGCACAACGGTGTGTTCAAGAGCCTGGAAGAGGTCGTCCACTTTTACAACACGCGTGACCTTCTGCCATATTGCGAGGCGGCATCTCCGCGTTCCGATTGGGGCGTGACTTGCTGGCCGGCACCCGAGGTACCGGAAAATATGAACGTGAAGCTTATAGGAAACCTTGGACTAACGACTGCCGAAGAGGCTGCATTAGTTGCATTCCTCAAAACACTTTCAGACGGCTTTTTGCCCGAACCAGGCTCGGGGAAATTCGCCCGATAGGGAACTAAAAGATCCCGGTCTGTATATAGTGCCGGGATCTTTTTGTTGAGCCGTAAATTGTATATCAACGGGACTTGCGTTCCTGCTCCCGCGCGTTAACGATGTCACCCATGTTTATGATGGGCTCCGCAAGCGGGTCTGCCGTCAGCAGCGTTAGTCGGTCGCCCTTCCGGATAAAGTGGGTCCCGTTCCACTCATACGAAGAGCGGGTAAAGTGCGTGGGGCAGCAAAGCTGCTCTTCGTCCCCGGTGATCTTTCCCGTCTCGACCTCGCCGAGAACGAACCGATCCTGACCGTAGAGTTCCACGATGACGCGGCCGTCGGTATCCGGCCTGATGTCTTTCAATCCCCCGTCGGCCCGGTCGCCGGTTCTGAAATGCCACATCAGTTTCGGGGCGTCGTCCTTCCATTCATAAACATATACGATCTGCGGAATGGCCGCCCCGGTGGTCTCGATCTTAAGTATAACCACAGCGTTCTCTTGCCCGTCGCCGTCCGCGTCAAAAAAGCGCGTCGCAACATGCGACATTCCGATCCGCCGTTCGGCCCGTCGTCGGATCTTCTCATCGTCCTCCATATCCTCCGTGATAGGCAGCGAAACGGCCTCGAGCTTTCCGTCGATCAATGTGATCTCGCTCCCGTCCGGATTTTGCCAGCCGCGCGGCAGCGGATATGTATGGTTGCGGAAATCGAATGAGGCGAGCGGCGAATTCCCGCTGCTGAAGCGTTCGTCCATGAACTCGCTTTGGAGATCGGGGATCTGCGGAGTCGCTTTAGCGGTGGCATCGGCCGGCACCAGGGTCGACGCCTGGATCGGCCCGGGGTCCGGCGATTGGGCCGAATCCGTCTCAAGCCCGCAGGCTGACACTAAGAATAGCGTAAATACCGCTAAGAAAAGTGCGGCTTCCCGTTGTAGCATCACGTTCATTAAACTGCAATGTGCCGCCCGACCGGCGGCCGCGACCGATGCTTGGGGTCACTGTCGGCGAATTACCATTAAATTTGGAGTGGCTTCAAGCCCGCGTAAGGCTTCTGTATTTTATACGATGCGGCTGGTCGGCATCGTGGCCGAGCCTGCGTTTGCGGTCCGCTTCGTATTCGCTGTAATTTCCGTCGAAGTACTCAACGTGAGAATCGCCTTCAAAGGCTAGGATGTGAGTCGCAATGCGATCAAGAAACCAGCGGTCGTGGCTGATGACAACAGCACAACCCGCAAAGTTTTCAAGGGCCTCTTCGAGTGCCCGCATTGTATTTACGTCGAGATCGTTCGTGGGCTCGTCGAGGAGAATGACGTTAGCTCCCGATTTTAGCATTTTTGCCAAATGAACGCGATTGCGCTCGCCGCCCGAAAGCTGGCCGACACGTTTTTGCTGATCGCTGCCCGAAAAATTGAACCGTGACACATAGGCCCGGGCGTTCATCTCTCGCTTGCCAAGCGTAACGAAATCGAGTCCGTCGGCGATCTCGTCAAAGATCGTCTTGTCGGCATTCAAGCTGTCGCGTGACTGATCGACGTAGCCGAGCTTAACGGTCGGGCCCACGCGGAAGCTGCCGCTGTCGGGCTCGTCCTGGCCCGTGATCAAGCGAAAAAGTGTCGTCTTGCCCGCACCGTTCGGACCGATGACGCCGACGATGCCGCCC
>DATHVL010000118.1:0-7859 GCA_035461325.1 Pyrinomonadaceae bacterium | reverse complement strand
ACGGAGATGGCGTCCGAAATGAACGCCGACTATCGGGAAAAGATCCTGTCGCAGATTCCGTTGGGGCGTCTAGGAAGCGTTGAGGAGACTGCCGAGATCGTTTGTTTCCTGCTATCGCCCGCTGCGTCATACATCACCGGCGAGGTGATCAACGCGAATGGAGGCTTGGCAATGTAGTCCGATCGCCATGTCTCTGCGATACCAAGATTCTGAGCTCGAATCAGCGGAGGAGACCGCCGAAGCTGGGGAGGAGCAGTACCGGCCGGAGCCGATCGGCTTTCCGGTGTTTACGGGTGTGCTGATCGCGTCGTTCGTAGCGGTGACGGCTGTTCAGTTTTATGTCGGGCTTCAGGAGTCGGCGCTTCGTGCCGGATTTCTGAAGCCGGCGTTCGCGGAAGGCGAGTATTGGCGGCTGTTGACGGGTGTGTCGTTGCACGGCGGGTTGATGCACATCTTTTTCAACTCGTTTGCCTTTTACAGTTTCGGCCGCTTGTTCGAGTATCTGACGAACCGGGCACACGTGGCGATAGTTTTCCTGCTTGCAGCCATTGCGGGCGGAGTGGTTAGCTACATATTCGTGCCCGACGGCCTGTCGGTTGGTGCGTCGGGCGGTATCCTTGGGATCGTCGGTTACTTGGGGGCATACACGATCCGGCGGCGGCGGTTTGTCACGCCTGAGTTTCGCAAGAGCCTGTTGATGAACATCGGCTTTATCCTGGTGTTCGGCCTCGTGCTTTATCAGGTGATCGATAATTATGCCCACATAGGCGGGCTGGCGGCGGGAGCGATCTATGGAATGATACAGATCCCGTCGGACGAGCACCGAGACCCGCGAGAAGCGGGGCCCGTTGTTGAGATATTGGGCATCGTCAGCCTGGGGATCTTTATCGCCGTTGCCGCTTTTAGTATTTATCTTCTGCTAGTTTCGACCTAATGGCCCGAGTCAGAGTTCACCAGCACGTTAATCCGCTCGCACCTTTTTATCGGCAGGCACCCAAGCCGGTCGATATCGAGAGTGTATTTGCTGATCCGGACAAGCCGATGCTGCTGGATATCGGGTGCGCTCGCGGGGGGTTTTTGCTGCGGATGGCGGAGGCTGAACCCGAACGCAATTATCTGGGAGTCGAGATCCGCGAGCCCTTGGTCGAGGAGGCGAATCGGCTCGCCACCGAGGCGGGCTTAGGCAATCTGCATTACACGTTCTGCAACGCGATGTTGTGGCTTGACCGGCTGCTTGAGGGCATTCCACCGGGGGTGCTGCAGGCCGTCACGATACAGTTCCCGGACCCGTGGTTCAAAAAGAAGCATGCCAAGCGGCGGATGGTGAATCCCGAGATGGTCGATACGATCGCTAAGCACCTGGCCCCCGGCGGCAAGGTATTTGTGCAGACAGATATCGAATTTTTGGCAGAAGAAATGTTCGAGCACTTTCGCTCTGACGAACGGTTTCGCGAATCGCAGATCGACGAAAATCCGTTTCCCGTGAAGACAGAAAGGGAGAGGGCGGTTGAGGAAAAGGGCTTGCCGGTTTATCGAAGGCTTTTTTTGAGAATATAGCTGTTAGCTATTAGAAGTAAGCTTTTAGCTTAAACAGGCAGATATCTATTTCCAACTTTTTTCTTTCTTGAAACGTTTTACGACCATGTCGCGGCGGAGTTTTGGGAGGTGGTCGATGAAGAGCTTGCCGTTGCAATGGTCGGTTTCGTGCATAAAGGCGCGGGCAGCGTAGCCCTCGGCCTCGCGTTCGAACCACTCGCCTTTTTCATCCTGGGCCCGGAGCTTTGCCTTTAGCGGGCGGACGACGACGGCCGGGACCTTGCCGACGGAAAGGCACCCCTCCTGGCCCGACTGCTCGCCGTCGGTTTCGATGATCTCGGGGTTTGCCGCGATCAATTTGATACCGTCGCAATCCATTACGAAGAGCCGGAGATTTAGCCCGATCTGCGGGGCCGCGAGGCCGACTCCCTCGGCGTCGTACATCGTCTCGAACATATCGCTGCAGAGCGCGGCGAGTTCGTCGTCGAACGCAGTTACAGGCTTACCCACCTCGCCCAGAACCTCAGCCGGATACTCGGTTATCTTTCTAATCGCCATTGATGATGATCAGCGAGGGATGATGCCAAATCGCGATCCGCGCTGAAAATCGCGGTGTGCGAAAAAGCCCTTCTCTTCGCGGGCGGTGCATTCCCAACAGACGTTGCGGGTCGAATTGTCGGGAGCGAGGAACGTGTTGTAATGTTCTACCTCGCGGTCACACTCGGCACATCTGACGGTCGGTTTATGGGAAATTTTTGGGTCAATCGATTCTATCAGTTCCATGATCGCAAACGGTTCACAAGGTTTTACTTATTCTAATCGGTTCGGCCGAAAACAGCCAATCTATTTTGCTTCGACACGCGTCCCGTCCTCAACACTGTTCGGTGGGTGAAGAATTACAGTATCCCCCTCCGCAAGGCCGCCGGTGACCTGTGTGAATGCTGGAGATCTGTGGCCTATCTGGATCTCGCGAAGCCGAGCTTTGGACCGCGAGATGGTATAGGCCGCCCAGCCGTCACCATGCCGGAAGACCGCGCTCGAGGGGACTCGAAGCACGTCCTTACCCTCCCAGAGGATGATCTTTACATCCACGCGGAAGTTGTCGCCGAGCCGCTCCGGGCGTTCAAGGAAATCAATTATCACATTGACCCTTTGTTCCTCAACGCCGAGTGCCGAGACCTTTGTGTGTGCCTGCGGCTCGACGTTGCGAACCATTGCGGGAAGCGGGTCACCGCCGCCCCAGTTTTCGATCCGCACCGGCATATGTGGCCTGATCTGTGTGGCATCGGTTGAAAGAATATCGGCGACGGCCTCGATCTGGGACGGGCGGCTGACCTCGGCGATCGGCGTCCCGGCCTGGACGATGCCCTCACTGGTGATAAATACACGGGTCAAAACACCATCCTGTGGGACGTAAACGTTGTAGGCATAGGGGTAAACGCCCGTGTCGGCGGCGCGGGTGGGGTCGGTGGGCCGCGGCGGTGCCGGATCGATCCGAGTCAGGACATAGCCTTTGGGTACGCGGTCACCTTCATGGAGCAAGATCCGAAACATCTTACCGGAGACCGGAGCGGTGATGGTAAAACGATCGTGATAGCGTGCGCGTCCCTCGGCGTCGATCGATGTGATCATATCGCCGCGGGTCACGCTGCCGGATTCAACCGTGACCGCAGCCGAGCGGAACATCGTGAAATAGACGAGCACCGCGAACAGCAGGATCCCGCTCGCGATATACAAATATTTTCGATCCGGCAGAGTCATTTCATTCCCGTGTCTTTAATACAGCGATCAAGTCCATATGGCGGATGCGCCAGGCCACGAGCAGGCCCGAGATCACCGCAGCGCCGGCGACGATCAAGGCCGAGGCCATAAAGGTGCGAGCCGATACTATAAGGGGCAGGCGGACGATCTCTGCATCCACCATCCTTGTCACCGACCAGGCGGTGAGGAGTCCGACGGCCCATCCCATCGGTATCGCGAGAAGCGTCAAAACGGCCTGTTCGCCCAATAGCATCTTGCCGATCTCCCGGCGTGTGAACCCCAGCACCCGCAAAGATGCGAGCTCTCGGCCGCGCTCGGCCAATGCGATGCGCGCGCCGTTATAAACTACACCGAAAGCGATGACACAGGCAAAACCGACCAACAGGAAGCTCATCGTGCCAATGGTCCTCGCGATCGTGTCATTAAAGCTTGCCTCGGCGGCATCCGGGAGCGACACTCCGGCAACCCCCGGCATGCTTTTCAGCCGTGAATAAAGCCCTGCCTCGCGATCCTTATCGACCTGGAGGTAGGCACCGGAGACCGTGTCGCCCTCACGCATAAACCGGTTAAGAGCGGAGATCTCCATATAGGTACCAAGGCCGAGCAGTTCGTCAACCACTTGGGTCACGACTGCCTCACGGACCGGCCTTGCGCCCTCGGTTATCTCGATGGTGATGACGTCGCCTTGGGAGACGCCGAGCGAGTCGGCGATCGTTCTTCCTAACACGACACCCTCGGGCGGTAGGCGAAGGACATTAAGATCTTTGTCGACGACGCGTCTTAGTTCAGCCGAGTTACTAAGGCCCATGACCGCCGTCCGGCGCGAGTGGCTGCCGAAACGCAGAATAGCCGGCACGACGCGGTATGTTTCGACCCGACCCACACCGGGAATGCGGGCGAGATCCATTTGAACGCGTCCGGGGCGGGGCTCGATGAACGTGACCTCGGCATCTTCGCGCTGGATCTGCTGAAACTGCACGTCGAGAATTCGAAAGATCGCGTCAAAGAAATAAAATCCCACGAAAAGCAGGCCGATAGAGAGCGAGATGCCGAACGCCGAAAGCAGGGCTTTGACCGGGTGACGGGCGAGATTGCGGGCGATGATCCGCCACTCAGCAGAAAGCAGGTTTTTAACGCCGCTCGATTCGAGGAATCCGGCTTTGAAGCTGGCGGGCGGTTCGGGCCGCATCGCCTCAGCGGGCGGAAGCGCGACCGCCCTTCGCACCGCCGACGCAGCGCCGACGGCCGCGGCACCGATGCTGATAACGAACGACCATAGAATTACGCTTAAAGAAATAGTGAATTCGACGATGGGGAAGTGAAAGTACTCGCCGTAGAGCGAGTTCATCGCGGTGCCGATCCAAGCTCCGAGCAGGATGCCGAGCACGATACCGCCGATGATGGCGGCGACCGCGAGCTTTAGATAATGCAGGCCAACGTCACGGTTTGAGTAGCCGAATGCCTTTAACAACCCTATCTGCTCGCGTTCGACGTTGACCAGGCGCGACAACACCAGATGCAGCAAGAACGCGGTCACGCCGAGGAAGATGGCCGGCAGGAACGTCCCGAACACGCGCAGTTCGTCGAGCTCGTTGCTGACAAAACGGTGCGAAGTCTGGTCCGAGCGTCCGTAGGCACCGAAGCCGCCATACGGAGCGAGGATGCGGTCGACCGCTTCTATGACGCTGCCCTCGCTTCCCTCGGGGGCCAGTGTCAACGTGAGATCGTTGAAGGCGTTGTCCATCTGGAAGACGGCGGCCACGCTGCGGCGGTTCATCCACAGAACACCGAAGCGGCGGTTATCCGGAAAAATATCGCCCGGCCTGATCTCATAAATGTATTCGGGCGAGAGTGCGACGCCGACGATCTCAAGCTGCCTTAGACGGCCGTTCATCACGGCCCTGAGGCTGTCGCCGGGGTTCAGGCTATTCGCATCCGCAAATGCCCCGCTGATGATCACCTCATCGGCCCCGCGTTCAAGCTGCCGGCCGCGAATGAGGAAAAGATCGTTGAGCGGATCGTCAATATTTTCGGCTACCGAAACCAAGCGGCCTTGGGCGGGTTCGACAAGGCCGGGGAGATCCAAGGTAACCACGGAAGCGACGCGGGTCTGCACCTGTGCGACGCCGGGAACCGCCGCGATCTCGGCCGCTACTGATTCGGGTGCACGCTTAAGGCTGCCGAATACATCGGCGAATCGATAGAGCGAGTAGTAACTGTCCCGGCTCGAGAGCAGCGATTCATACGTGCTCCGCATCGAGACAAAGGTAGCGACGCCGCAGGCGACAACGATCGCAGTGGCGATGGCCTGCCCCCGCAGGTGCCACAGGTCGCGAACCATTTTTCGGTCAATGGCTTTCATGTGTCACCAAACCAGTTCGTCGGGAGATGCCTTTACTTCGTGGGTCTCGATCGAAGTGATCTTGCCGCTGCCGATATGGATGACGCGGTCGGCCATGGAGGCGATGGAGGCGTTATGGGTGATGATCGCCGTCGTCGTTCCGAGTTCGCGATTTACCCGCTCGATCACCTCGAGCACGATCTTGCCGGTCTTATAATCGAGTGCGCCGGTCGGCTCGTCGCAGAGCAGAACGTCGGGCTGCTTTGCAACGGCGCGGGCAATGGCAACGCGCTGCTGCTCGCCGCCCGAGAGCTGTGCGGGGAAATGATCGGCACGTTCACCCAGGCCGACCATCATTAATGCTTCGCGGGCATCGATCGGATCCTCGGCGATCTCGGTGATCAACTGGACGTTCTCGAGTGCGGTGAGGCTCGGGATCAGGTTGTAAAATTGGAAAACGAAACCGACATGATCGCGGCGGAAGAGAGTCAGAGCGGCATCATCGGCCGAGGTGAGAACGTGATCGCGGTAAACGACGGTTCCCTCGGTCGGCACGTCCAGCCCCCCTATGATATTGAGAAGTGTGGATTTTCCGCTGCCGCTCGCACCCAGCAGGACTGCCATTTCGCCGCCGTAGAGATCGAGGTCGACCCCGTCGAGCGCTCTAACCTCGACCTCTCCCATCCGATAGATCTTTGTAACGCCGCGCACCTGAAAGACCGATTCGGCGCGTTTCGTTTGATCGTGGGCTTGGCTTGTCATCGGTACGGACATAGTGCCCCGATAACCTCGCGGAGGCAAGCGGCTGCTACGCCATGCTTTCTATGATCTCGCGGATGTCCTGTTCGCTGGTGTCGGGGTTTATGAAGCAGAACCGCGCGACGGTCTCGCGCTCGCCGGCGTGACGCCATTTTGTGGGGGCTACGAGTGCGAAGCCTTCTTTGTGATTACGGAACGTCCACTCGTTGTACTGCTCGGGCGTCCACCCTTTACGCCGATAAAGCACGCACGAGAGGCTGGGGTCGCGGATGAGTTCGGTATATTCGGTTTCGGTAATTATTTGTCCGGCGATCCTGGCGAGCTCGATGCCGCGCTCAATAGCTTGGGCATAACGGTCTGTGCCGTGCATTGCGAGCGAGAACCACAGCGGCAGGCCTCGGACGCGGCGAGTTAGCTGGATCTGATAATCCGCGGGATTAAAGCCGCGGGCGCCCTCGTCGTAGAAAATGTCCAGGTAAGAGCCGCCTTGGGAGTGGGCGTCACGGGCGTTCTCCATATCGCGATAGATGACCGCACCGCAGTCGTAAGGCGAGAAGAGCCACTTGTGCGGATCGATGGTGATGCTGTCTGACATCTCGATGCCGTCAAACAGATGACGCACGGAGGGTGCCGCAAGAGCCCCGCCACCGTAGGCCGCATCGACATGAAACCAGAGGCCTTCACGACTGCATATGGCTCCGAGGCCGGGAAGGTCGTCGATGATCCCGGCGTTGGTCGTGCCTGCGGTAGCGACGATCGCGAAAAGGCGGCCGCGGTCGGCGGGCGAAAGTTCGATTAGGCGCGATTCGAGCATTGAGCCGTCAAAGCGATCTTCGGTGTCGACGAGCATCACATCCGCGTCGATCACCTTAGCCATGGCACGGACGGATGAATGTGCTCCCGTCGAGGTGATGATCAGGCCGCGAGTTTCGGAATGCTCGGGGAAACGCTTGCGCCAAGCCTCGCGTGCGGCAACTATCGCGGAAAGATTTGCTTCGGTGCCGCCGCTGGTGAACACTCCGAAGGCCCCCTCGGGCAATCCGGTGAGCGACACAAGCCAACGCATGGCTTCGTTCTCGGCAAAGATGCAGCCTGCTCCCTCAAGCCAAAACGCACCGTGTACGCTGGCGGCAGAGGTGACGAGATCGAACATTATCGCGGCGCGTGTCGGCGATGCCGGCACGAAGGCGAGGTGCCGGGGATGATCGATGGGCACGCTTGCCTTCATCAGAATGTCCCTAAAGATCTTGAACGCGGGTTCGCCGCCGATGCCTGCGGGGGTGACGGTCTCGCCCGCGAGTCGCTTCAACTCGCTTTCGCTTTTCGGACGGCCGAGTTCCGGCTCGGTGTTGGTGATACGGTTGATCGCGAACTTCATCACGTCGAGAGTCATCTCGACGAGGTCGATATCGACATTGTGCATAGTTGTAGGGGTCATGCGTCCACGGCTTTTTCTTTTTTC